>JBBSFO010000084.1:0-12105 GCA_038238655.1 Thermomicrobiales bacterium
CGCGTCATGACCGATTGCCGCGCCACCCTACGGGCACAAGCGGACATCGCCCCGTCAGACGAGACCGACCGGCTCTTCCACACCCTGACCGGCTCGTAAAGGATAAACAGGCAATCGCCGCCATGCGCTCCGTACGGCACTATCCGCCATGCTCCTCCACGCGCACCTGGAGCACTCCGAAACTGAGGAGGCGATTGTCATGCCCACCATTGTTTGCAACGGGGATCGGTAGCTGGGGCGATGAGAGCGTGATAAGGTGCATCCCCGGTGATAGATCCAGATCGAGCATCACTTCCCGCGTGTCGTTCGGTGCGAACGTAAATCCATCAACACGATTGCCGTCCATCGCGATGCTGACCGCGCGCTCGGCGGTGTAGTTGAACATCGTGAACTGCACGCGCGCCGTGCGCCGTGCGCCACTCAAATTGAAGAGGAGCAGTTCGCCGGATTTACCATCGCGCGTATCCGCCCAACGATCTGGGACGCCCGCAGGCGTCTTTTCCGGTGACCACCAGCCGTTCGTTCCCGTATCCATGAAGACGGGCGTGGCGAGTGGCGGGCCGTCCGGCACGCCATACACCTCCATCTCCGCGTCTGTGTAGACGGGCCGTGCGTCATTGCCGAGCGTCTGCCGGACGAGACTGCGGGCAGCGCCCGTCGCGCCCGCGCCGGTCTGCTGCAAGGCATCGAGATAGAGGACGAGGTAGCGCACATGGTAATAGTTGAGCAGCGGCAGGCCAACGGTGCCGAGCGCGGGCGTGGCGAGGAAGTCCGGCGTCTTCGTCGGGCGGTAGCGATCGGTGTAGAGTGTTTTGTCGAGGTAGAAGAAGTCGCGAAACAAGGTCGCGCGCTTGACAAAGAGGTCCGGGTTCTCCGCCTTGTGATCGCGCGCGATGCTCGACCCGAACCGTTGCTTGTTGTAGACCGTTTGGAAGGCGGCGTAGAGCGCGTCGGAGCGACCCCGCTGCCCCACGAAAAGCGGCGTCTCCAGAATCGCGTACGACTCCGTATCTTGTGCCAGCACGTCGCGATAAAAGGGCGGCCAGTCGGCGTTTACAACACTCCCATTGGTTGTCTCCTTCAGCGAGGGGAGCAGTGTGGGGGTGAGGAGGAGCGCGACCGCCGCACCGGAGACGAATCGTACGACGCGCGGCGTTATCCGCCTGCCCGCAACGCGCCCCACGAACCGCCGAATGAGCGGAGACCACGCGCGCAGTGCGACTGCGAGCAGGACGCCGATGCCGAGCATGGAGAGCGCCGAGTAGTACAGGAACGGCTTGCGGCTCGACGAAATGAGCGGGAGCCGTGTCATGATGGCGAACGGGAGCGGAATCCCAGTCATGCGGTCAGGTGTCAGCAGCAACCGTGGCCCAAGGGACAACACGCCGCCAACCGCCGCGACGACTGCCCAAAGGATGACCGCCTGGCGGTCCGCGCGCCGGTCGTCGTGCCGCCAGAAGCGTATGAGGCCACCAACAATGACTGCGAGGACGAGATAGCCGGGATTCTCGTACCCGGGCCGGATGAATTGATTGAGCGCCTTCGCGTGCGCCGACGCCTGGCCAAGCCCAAAATTGAGCCATGGCGCTCCCCGCGCCTCGCGCAGCATCGGCACGACGAGCGTCGGCAGGACGATGACCGCCCATGCGCCGCCGACCACGCCGAGCCGCAGGAGCAGCAGGCCCGTTTCCCGCCACTGCCGGTTCGTCAGCGCCGCGACGATGAACAACAACACTGTGAAGAGGATGGCGAAGAGCGTGTACTGCCAGTCCGTCAAGGAGAGTGTGAGCAAGGTGATGACGGTGGCGACCACGTATCCGCCCCAGCGTGGCCGCGTCACAGTGCGCAGCAGAACGAAGCAATACAACGGCAGGAGCGCGGCGCCCATCAGGTAGTTCTCGGTTCCCAGGAGGGTGCCGAGGATGATCTGATCGTTCGCGTAGGTGTACACCGCCGCCCCGGCGAAACAAGCAAGCGGATTGCCCACGAGATCGTGGATCAGCAGCCAGGCGAAGAAGGTGCAAAGGACGAGCGAAACAAGCAGTTTGCAATTGAGCGCGGCGATGCCCCCGACGAGCGGTGCGACGGGCAGCGCGAGGAGACCGGCGAGCGGGTTGAGGGTATGGAAGCGCAGGCTCGCCCCCGTCGGGTATTCGATCCAGTTCGAGAAGTAGGGATTCCGATGCAGATGCAGGAGCGAGGTGCGGATCCAATAGTCGTTCCACAGATTCTCGTACCCATCCGACCGGCCACCGACGATCCCCGTAGTCAGGTGTAGCAGCGTTACGCGCATGAACAACGCGGCGAGCAGGAGTGACCCCAAAAACGCCCAGAGCGCGGGGGACGCAAAGATCACGCGCGTTCGCAGGCGGCGCGGCATGATCGTCGTTATCGGTAGGGCTGCGCTTTCAGCCTGCACGATTTGTCCTCTATCATTTCTATTCTATCATTGCCCTTTATAGCATACGCACGCGGCGGTGTCGCACCGCCACATCGGTGGGATGAGCCACCAGGACTGCTTCAGGCGATCACCGCCATATGCTCCGTCGGGACGGCATCGGAAAGGAGGCGGGGCGCGCCGTCGGTGACGACAATCGTGTCCTCGATGTGGAAGCCGCCAAGCGCCGGGTCGGCGTGCGTCGGCTCGATGCAAAGCACCATACCAGGTGCGAGGGGTGTCTGGTTCGTGGGATGGATGAGCGGTTCCTCGTGCAAGCCGATGCCGAGGCTGTGGCCGAAGTGGGGCTTACGCGTCTCGATCCCCAGCACCCGCGCGTACGCCGCTTTGCCGACCGCATAGACCTCGGCGGCGGTCATGCCGGGGCGGCAGGCGTCAATCATCGCCCACTCGATAGCGCGCAGGCCGTCGTAGTAGCCGCGCTGGGTTGCGTTCGGCTCCCCGATGCACGCCATTCGGGCCAAATCCGCCAAGTAGCCGCCGAAAACGCCGACGAAGTCCACGCGGATCGTCGCGCCGGGCGGAATCGGTGTCGTGCCGTCCGGCATCGCGTGTGACTGCACGGAGCGCGGACCGCTGGATAGGACCAGCGCCTTTACCTCGTCCGCACCCTCGGCGAGCAGCGCGGTCGCCATCGTGTCCGCCAGCCATTTCTCGGTGCAGCCGGGGTGGGCGGTCGTGTAGGCATGGGAGATGGCCCGCTCCAGCGCACGGGCAGCAGTTTGCAGACGATCCACCTCCGCAGACATTTTGACGACGCGGACAGCGGCGAGCAGCGGCCCGGCATCGCTGAACGTCGCCTCCGGCAAAGCGGCACGCAGTTCGTCCCAATAGCGCGCCATCAGGTGATCCATCTCGACGCCGATGCGGCCACGTTCCAGCCCCCGCTCCCGCACGACTGCGGCAATCAGCGCGACGGGGCTTTCCGCGAACTCGATGTACGGGCGGAGATCGGCGATCCACGACTGCCGCCGCACCAGCGATTCCTCGATCCCACAAACGACGAACGCCGGATCCCCGCCGCGCGGCCAGAGCGTCAGCGCAAGCCGGAGCGGGATTTCTCGCTGCGTGAGAATCAGCGCGCCCGTCGCGTAGAAGGTATTTTCCTGCGACGATACGATCACCGCGTCGAACGACCCGGTGTCAATCACCTCGCGCAGCCGGTCGCGATCCACGAGTGGTGAGGGGCTTTCCGATGTATGCGTGTCCACGCCATTCCTCCTTTTGGCAGTTCAACCATCCTTGTGATTGGCGCCGGGGCGAGACCAGAGATTGCGCGGTGTAGTGGCGCGGTCGGAGGACCACGGAGCGGGCGGCGCTTTCGTCAGCCCGGCGACGGCGAGCAGCACCGAATCGTAGTTGACGCGCCAGCCCGCGAAGTCACGCCATGCCTGCGCCCGGTCCGCTTTGAGTGGCACACCCGCCGCCGCGAGCCGTGCGACCGCCGTGTCATATTCCCCGCGCGTCACGCTAATCGGATCGCCGGGTTCGGGTGCGGCGTTGTGCGGGATTTGGAAGAAATCCGCGATGTGCTGGAGTGCGAGAAACCCGGCGCGGATGCAGAGAGCCGCCTGAGGATCGGGCGGCAGATCGAGCGTCGAGACGGTCATCGCCGCGCCGTCGAGGACCGCGCCCGCTGCCGTCACCCACGAATGATCGGGCTGCGGCGAGCGGAAAAAGGCGAGTGCGGCGAGGGAGGTGTGGGTCTCCCCTAGTTCCGCGAACCAGATTTCCCAGGCGGGCCAGAGATCTCCCAGTTGCTCCGTCCGCCCCAGGCGATGGAACCGCGCGATCATCTCGACCGCAGACGGCGGGCTGCCCGCACGCACTGCCAAGAGTGTCACTGCCAGTTCGCGCCGCGAAAACGCCCCGTACATCGTCGGCAGGTACGCGATGAGGAGCGCGACAAGGATCAACCCAATCGCCGCTTCCGAAAAGACCAGCACGTGCTGCGGCAGCGAATTCACCGAGGCGAACCCGAGCGTCAGGAGCGACGACCCGCTGACCAGAAAGGCGGCGCGTGCATTCCCAGCACCGACCGCCCAGTAAAGACCTGTGTACCCCATCATCACGAGAAAAAGCCAGACCACCGGCAATGTGAGCAGGCCGACCGGCGCGTACATCGCCATCGCCGCCTCCCGCGCGCGGTACGGACGCCGCGCCGATGTAAACGGCGAGAAAAGCACGCTCATGACGAGAAAAATGTAGTGCGTCAGCGGATCGTTCGCGCTGCGTGGCAGGACGAAGGTGCGGATCGCCGAGCGCAGCGTTCCCACGATCAGCGCGACGCCAAAAAGGAAAACGAGCACCCGCAGGAGAAGCATCCCGCCTACTTCCCCGCGTCGTCGAGTTCACGGATGATCTGCTGGCAGTACGCGAAACTGCGACCGTCGTTGTACAACTGGTCGCCGAGCGGGACGCCCTCGATCGCAAGATAGCCATCATAGCCCGCGCGGGCCATCGCGGTGATCGCGAAGCGGTAGTCTATCTCGCCCTCCGGCAGCGGCACGCGCCGGAAGTACGCGCGGCGATGTTCCGGCAGATGGGTGCGGTGGAGCGATTTGCAGTGCCAGTATTTCGCGTGCGGCGCGAGGGCGACGATGCATGCTTCCATACTTTCTTCCGGTTCGTCGTAGCTCCAGTACAGGTTGCCGAGATCGGGATTGATGCCGACATTCGGCCTGTCCACGAGTTCGAGCAGGTGCAGGCAACTCCACGAATTGTCCGCGATCGAGCGCTGATGCATCTCGATGGCGATTTCGACGCCGAGATCGGCGGCGAGCGCGGCGGCTTCCTGCAAATACCGGGCGGTGATGACGAAATCGGCCTCGGTCGCGGCGCGGCTGCCACCCTGGCAGATATGCTCGCCGGTGCCCTGCGCGCCGATGCCGTGCGGATCGGTCGGCGGCGTCAGGACGGTCATGTTGAGGAGATTCGACCCGATCCACGACGCCATGCGGATCGCGTCGTGGACACGCTGGCAATTGTGCGCGGCGACACCGGGATGCGCGAACCCGCCCCCGCCCCGCACGGCAGCACAGGACACGCCCGCTGCTTCGAGATCGTCGCGCAGGGCGCGAATCTCCGCCTCACTTGTCCCGACACCTTGGCCGAGACCGACTTCGATACCTGCGAAGCCGAGATCGCGCACTCGGCGCAAATATGCCTGACGCACTTCCTGCGGCGGGAATTCCCAGCCGGTGCCACCATTATAGGGATAGAACGCCGCCCGTCGTGGTGCATAACTAATCTTCACTGCTTCCCCCCTGGCTCAGTGCTGAATGTTGAGTGCTGAGGAAATCCGTCGTTTGCTGGGAAGTAGTGTACTCGATATGGAAAAGTGCGGAAGATGAGGGGAATTCGCAGGATTATTCGTTCACTTCCCGTGTTGCGATAGGCCTTCGACGCAGACGGCTACTGCCGTAGTTCCTGCCGGTCAATGAGCATGACCGACAGCCCCGGAACACGCTGAAAATGCTGGTCGCTAGTAACAAAGAGTGAGATTGCGTTCCAGCGCAGTGGCGGCGATCAGCGTATCCATGTCACCGATCAGATTTCCGGCGGGGCGAAGTGTGCGGCGAATATCAGCGTATCGTTCGAGAATGCTGTATGTCGGCGCCCACAGAGTAACCACCCGAAGCAGTCGGCGTAATGCTTGCTGATGTCGGAGATAATCGGCCCGACCACGGAGATGCAATCTCACCATATACAAGAATGCTCGTCGCTGCTTGCCTTTGGATGACTCATGGCTGCATCAATGCAACAGCGCGCGGACGGGCCAGGAAATATGCAGCGAGTGGCGATGTAGCGAGAAGAAAGCCACTCATTCAGTGCGTGTAGAGGCAGTATCCCCGTGACGAACTCGACCAAATTCGTCCATTGTCTCGTCAAAATCGAGATCGCTCCACGCACCCGCAGTAGTAATCGCTGCTTGAATCATCTCGTCCGTTATGTCAGCCCGTGCCGCTTCCTCGCTTATGTAATAGATCGTCCCGCCATCTTCGGTGGGGACGGCGATCAACGCCTCGCTGGGGCCGACCTTGAACGATGTAGGCTGGTGGACTGTTTCCTCTGCTCGTGCCATCATTTTCTCCAGTCACCGATCGTTCACTGTACACGCAGTATACCATGTGCGGTATCGGTGAGCGGCGGCGATTAGTCCTCATCCCGCAGCACGTCCATCGTGTCAATCTGGTCCTGATGCATCTGAGCGATCAGGTCGTCCACGCTGGCGAATTTGGCGTCACCACGGAGCCATTGGGCGAAGTGGACGGCGATGGTTTTGTCGTAAAGGTCGCCATCCCAGTCAATCAGGTTTGGTTCGACAGAACGGGGGCCGTTGTCGAATTGCGGGCGCGGGCCGATGTAGGTCATCGCGGGATACCGGGTCGGATCGTCGCCGATCGTCACCCACGTCGCGTAGATGCCATCCTTCGGTACGACGATGCCGGGCGCGACCTGGGTGTTGGCGGTCGGGAAGCCAATTTGCCGACCCCGCCCCGCGCCACGCACTACCGGGCCATGCAGCGCATAGGGCCGCCCGAGGAGCCGCGCCGCCGCCCCCACATCCCCGGCAAGCAGGTAATTGCGGATGCCGGTGCTGCCGATCACCTCGCCGTCCGGCGCGTCGTCCCGGTGAATGCGGGGCAGGACGTGCAGCGTGTAGCCGAATGCCACGCCGAGATCGCGCAGCACATCGAGGTTTCCCTGCCGCCCCTTGCCGAAGGCGAAATCGTCCCCCACCCAGACCTCGACGGGCTGGACAGCGCGCGCGACCATTGCCATGAAATCCTCTGCGGCGGTATCCGCCGTTGCCCGCGTGAAGGAATAGACGACGACGACATCTACGCCGAGCGTCGCCATCAGCGCCGCTTCATCGTCCACGGTCGTGAGGCGGGGCGGCGCGGACTCCGGTGAGAGTACGGCGCGCGGGTGGGGATCGAAGGTAAGGACGACCGAGCGCACACCGCGCACGCGTGCCCGCTCGACCACAAGGCCGATCAGCCGCTGATGGCCGCGATGAACGCCATCGAACGTCCCAATCGTCAGCACTGATGGCACGGGCGACAGATCGGCGAGGGAGCGCACGACGAGAGAAGTGCTGAGTGCCGAGTGCTGAGTGCCGAGTGCTGGAGCGTCACTCTGCGATTCAACCATATTTCTGCTCACTCATCATGAACACTCAACTTCGCCCTCTCAGCACTCATTAACTCAGCACTACTTTCTTCGGTCGCCATGCGCCATCTGCGCCGACGCCGATGCCGCGCCACTCCCCTGTCACGTTGTAGGCGCGGATCTGTACGCCCTCCCGCGCGGCGGCATCGGCAATTACCTTGCCCTGCGACCAGTCACGCGCGGTGAGGTCATCGAGCAGGAGCGCCGGCCAGTCCGCGAGCGCGGCGTCCGGGTGGACGGCAACCTGTGACCACGCGGCACGCAGATCCGGCAGCGTGGCGAGTTCGTCCAGCGACCATGCCTCGCACAGGCGGAACGGCCCCGACCGGAGCCGCACGAGCCGCGCCAGCGTCGCGCCACAACCGAGCGCGTTACCGAGATCGCGCGCGAGGGCGCGGATGTACGTGCCCGCCCCACAGTCTACCACCAGCCATGCCACCGGAGCGGCCCACGCAACGAGCGTCAGCCGGTGTACCATCACCTGCCGCGCCGGGACATTCACGACCTGCCCCGCCCGTGCCAGCGCATACGCTCGCTGTCCGCCGATATGAATAGCCGAATATGCGGGCGGTACCTGCGTGATCTTGCCGACGAATTGCGGCAGTTGTTCCTGCATCATCTCAGGGGATATGTGCGATGCATCACCTTCTTCGATCACCCAGCCATCGAGGTCGTCGGTGTCGGTCGTTGTTCCGAGGAGGACGGCCGCGAGATAGACCTTGCCGTGCGCGGAAAGGTATTCGACCACTTTCGTCGCCTCGCCCACGCACACCGGGAGGACGCCCGTCGCGGCCGGATCGAGCGTCCCGGCATGTCCGACACGCCGCTCACCCGTCAACCGCCGCACGCGCGCCACGACATCGTGCGCCGTCCACCCAGATGGCTTGTCAACAACGAGGATGCCGGAGAGGATACCTACCTCCTTTGAGCAATGGGCAATGAGCGGGCGCCCTTCAGGGCAGTAGCAATGAGAGGCACGAGATTTCTCCTCAGGTCACGGTAGAGAAACAGACCATTTTTCGCGCAGCAAAGGGCGGGCCGGGCCACCTCCAATGGGCGATTCCGTCTCATTGCTCACGTCACCCGCCCCGCTGCCGCGACGGGCCAGCGGCCGACGATTTCGCCGCCGCGCACCATCACGAGTTCACCGGCGAGATTGGCAACCGGGCACGAATGGACGGGGATCACTTCGAGCATCTCGCCGATCCGCACATCGCTGCCGTGCGGGTCGAGTTTCAACCAGCCGTGCTCCTCGGAAAGGCCGACGATCTGGATGTCCTCCTTGCCGACGACGATGCCGTGCCCGGCGCTGCCGGTCATGCCATGCACGCCGGTGTCCGATGTCAGCGTCTTCGAGCCTGCATCCATCACCGCCCGATCCCGCGCCGTATGGCTGACGACCGTGACGAGCACGCGCAAGGCGCACCGCTTCGGCGACACGACATCGAGACCGACCTGCATCGCGTCATAGAAGGCGTAATTGCCGGGGCGCATCTCGGTGATCCCCGCGACGCTCGCCGTCGCCGGGCCACCGGGAGTTGAGCCGCTACTGACCCGTGCGGGCGACAACCCCGCAGCATCCAACATGCGTGCCGTGGTGACCAGGGTCCGCGCCGCCGCCCGCCCGACCTCGGCGCGATCCTCGCTGTCCGCATACTTATAGGTTTGCCCCTCGTGCATGCAAATACCGCCAAACCGGAGACCGGGTGCGTCCGCCACGTTCCGAGCGAGCGCGACCGTCGCGTCACCGGGCGCGACGCCGACCCGCCCCAGCCCGGTATCCACTTTGACGAGCACCTCCAGCGATACAGGCTCGTGGGCGAAGATGGACGCGAGCGCAGCGACCCCTTCCGGGCTGTCCACGATGGTCGAGACAGCCATATCCGGTCGCCGCGCGAGGGCCGCGAGCCGCCGCACTTTTTGTTCGGTAACGAGTGGATAGCAGATGAAGATGTCGGTTATGCCACCGTCCGCCATCGCCTCCGCCTCGCCGAGTTTGGCGCAGGTGATGCCAACCGCCCCGGCATCCAATTGCATGCGCGCGATCCGGGGCGACTTGTGCGTCTTGATGTGCGGCCGCAGTTGCACCCCCTCGGCCAGCGCCACGGCCGCCATCTCGACAATGTTCCGCTCTAACACATCCAAATCTACGATCACACTCGGCGTATCCAACTCCCCATACCCCATCACTGCCTCCGTTCGAAAGAATTGAGCACAGAGGACGCAGAGGACACAGAGAGCACAGAGAAGAAGAATGGGTTTCTCCGACTTTCTTTTTCCCTACTCTGTGTGCTCTGTGCTATGCATCCCTAACCTTCTCGGATGATGCCCGCGAGGACATCGGGGTCCACGTTGCCACCGGAAAGGATGACGCCGACGCGCTTGCCCGCGACCGGCACCTTGCCAGCGAGGATCGCGGCGACACCGACCGCGCCCGTTGGCTCGACCAGTACTTTGAGGCGGAACAGCAGGAAGCGGAGGGCCGCCTTGATCTCATCATCGTTGACGAGCACCACCGCTTCGAGGTTTTCCTGCTCGATTGGGAAGGTCAGTTTGCCCGGCGCGAGCGTGCGGATGCCGTCCGCGATCGAGGCCGGGGGCGGCACGCTGACGATTTTGCCCTGCTGGAGCGAAAGGTAGGTGTCATTGCCGTCCTCCGGCTCGACGCCGAAAATGCGGACACCGGGCCAGAGGGCGCGCGCCGCGAGGCAGCTCCCGCCGATCAACCCGCCCCCGCCGACGCACGAAACGAGCATATCCAAAGGCGGCGCTTGATCGCGCATCTCATAGACCGCCGTCCCCTGCCCGGCGATGATGTGCGGGTCGTCGTACGGCGGCACGACGGTCAGGCCGCGCTCCTCGCCAAGCGCGCGGGCAATCGCCTCACGGTCCTCGGTGAGCCGGTTGTAGCGCACGACCTCCGCGCCGTACCCTTCGGTGGCAGCGACTTTCGTCGCGGGCGCGTCGTGCGGCATGACGATCACGGCGGGGATGCCGAGCAGGTGACTCGATAGTGCCACCGCCTGCGCGTGATTTCCCGACGAGAAGGCGACGACCCCGCGCCGCCGCTCCTCCGGCGTCAGCAGGCTGAGGCGGTTGAAGGCCCCCCGGAACTTGAACGCGCCCGCGCGTTGCACGTTCTCGCACTTCAAAAAGAGTTGCGCGCCGACCCGATCGTTGAGCGTGCGCGAGGTGATGACCGGTGTGATATGCGCGTGCCCTGCGATCCGCCGCGCCGCCGCTTCCACATCCGCAAACGTAACCGCCGGTGCCGCCGCGTCCGTAATCATCCGTCCTTTACCCTTCCTCGTCGCGCTTTCCTACTCAACGTCCGCCCCTGTTCACGCCGATACTGGTCGTTTGCACGATTACTTGTATCATATCGCGGCAACGCCTTCGGTACCCGGCTACCGTGGAGAACGAATGATGCAAGCAGAACAGGAAACGCGCGTACCCGACGCCGAACTGCGGACGCTCGTCACGGCGATTTTCGCCTCGTGCGGGATGGACGACCGAGACGCGGGGCTGCTCGGTGATTCGCTCGTCGCCGCCGACCTTACCGCCGTCCACTCGCACGGCGTGCTGCGTGTGCCGGAATACGTCGGAAAGTTGACGACGGGCGGCGTTGACCCGCATGGCCGCCCATTCGTCACGCGGGACAGCGGCGCGTGCCTCGTGGTAGACGGCGGCAACAGTATGGGGCAGATCGGCGCGTCCTTCGCGATGGATCAAGCGATTGCCCGCGCGCAATCAACGGGGATAGCGGTCGTCGCGGTCCGGGGAAGCAATCATTGCGGCGCACTCGCCTATTACCTCCGCCGCGCGATTGACCAGGACATGATCGGCATCTTGACGACGAATGCGCTGCCAACCATGGCCCCATGGGGCGGCGCGGAACGGCTCCTCGGCATCAACCCGCTCGGCATCGGTATTCCGGCGGGTGAGCAAGCGCCGATCATCTATGATGCCGCCTGGAGCGGCTCCGCGCACGGCAAAATCCGCGTTTACCAGCAAAAAGGATTGCCCCTCCCCGACGGTTGGGCGATGGACACGCACGGGCGCCCAACGACCGACCCCGCCGCCGCGATTGACGGGCTTCTCATGCCGATTGGCGGTTTCAAGGGGACGGGAATGGCAATGATGATGGGCATCCTTTCCTCGATGCTTTCCGGCGCGGCGTACGGCACCGAACTCGGCGACATGGAGCATGGCCCGCACGCGGGGCAGGACGGCCATTTCGTTGCTGCAATCCGCGTCGGTGCATTCGAGGATGCGGATCGTTTCAAGCGGCGCGTGGACAAAGCAATCCGGGAAATCCATGCCTGCACACTCGCTCCCGGCTTCGACCGCATCTATGCACCTGGCGAGAAAGAAGCCCTCACCCGGGTGGACTACGCGCACGACGGCATCCCGCTCAACGAGATCACGCTCGCCGACATCCGCCGCACCGCCAACGCACGCGGCATCGCGAC
>JBBSFO010000085.1:0-11941 GCA_038238655.1 Thermomicrobiales bacterium
CGCGATGATCCTGCAAAAACTGAAGACCGACGCCGAAGCGTACCTCGGCGACAAGGTGGACAAAGCGGTCATCACCGTTCCGGCATACTTCAACGACGCGCAACGGCAGGCCACCAAAGACGCGGGCCGGATCGCGGGCCTCGAAGTGCTGCGCATCATCAACGAGCCGACGGCCTCGTCGCTCGCCTATGGGCTGGACAAAAAGAAGGATGAGGAGATCGCCGTCTACGACCTCGGCGGCGGCACCTATGACATCTCCGTGCTTGACATCTCCGAGGGCGTCTTCGAAGTCAAGGCAACCAACGGTGACACGCACCTCGGTGGTGACGACTTCGATCAAGAGATCATCAACTGGCTCGCCGAGGAGTTCAAGCGCGAAAACGGCATTGACCTGCGCTCCGATCGGCAGGCGTTGCAGCGATTGAAGGAAGCAGCGGAGAAGGCGAAGATCGAACTTTCCTCGACCCAGCAGACGGACGTTTCGCTGCCGTTCATCACGGCGGACGCGACCGGCCCGAAGCACCTCAACGTGACGCTGACGCGCTCGAAGTTGGAGCAGTTGGTCGGCAAACTTGTGGATGCGACCCTGAAGCCGATGGAAGCCGCGCTCAAAGATGCCGACTTGCAACCCAACAAGGTGGACGAAGTGCTGCTCGTCGGCGGGCAGACGCGCATGCCGGCGGTGCAGGAGCGAGTCGGCAAGTTCTTCGGCAAGGAGCCGAACCGGACGATTAACCCGGACGAGGTCGTCGCGCTCGGCGCGGCGATTCAGGCGGGCGTGCTCGGCGGCGAAGTCAAGGATGTGCTGCTTCTCGATGTGACGCCACTGACACTCGGCATCGAAACCCTCGGTGGCGTTTCGACGCCGTTGATTGAGCGGAACACGACGATCCCGACGCGCAAGAGTCAGGTCTTTAGCACCGCGTCGGACAACCAGCCGCAGGTCGAAATCCACGTTCTGCAGGGCGAGCGGGCACTCGCCGGTGAGAACAAGACGCTCGCCAAGTTCATCCTCGACGGCATCCCGCCCTCCCCGCGCGGCGTGCCGCAGATTGAAGTGACGTTCGACATTGACGCGAACGGTATCGTCAACGTTTCGGCGAAGGACACGGCTTCCGGCAAGCAGCAGAGCGTGACAATCACTGCGTCCAGCGGTCTGAGCGAGGCGGAGATCAAGCGGATGGTCAACGAGGCGCAGGCGCACGCTGAAGAGGATCAGAAGCGGCGCACGCAGATCGAGACGCGCAATCATCTCGAATCGAGTGTTTACACCGCCGAAAAGAGTCTGTCAGAGTTCGGCGAAAAGGTGGACGCCGCCGTCAAGACCGAGGTCGAAGACAAAATCCGCGCCGCGAACGACGCCCTGACGAGCGACGACGCGACGAAGATGGAGACCGCACAGACCGAACTCGACACAGCCCTCGCCAAGATCGGGCAGGCAATGTACGGGCAGCAGGGCGAAGCCGAAGCGCACAAGCCCGATGACACCATCGAAGGCGAGTTCCGCGAAGCCGGTGCGTAATCCCCTCAGGGCGTATGCATTCTCGGGATCAACCTCACCCCGGCCCCTCTCGTACGGAGCCATTGCGATGGAGAGAGGCCGGAGGGTGAGGTTCCCCACCCCGCCAGCGTTTTGGACGCAGGGGCGCGGCTTGGGTATACTGCCACCGTGCAGGATCGCAGTTGGTGGGGAGTGGCAACCGCGTGGATGTTCGTGCAGCGCCCGGAGAACAGGAACGGTCTCTGCGGCCGCGCGCCGGGCGGGCGGACATTCATTTGCACACCGATGAGGTGGACGGCCTGCAAAGCGTCGCGCAATTGCTCGCGTACGCCGAAGATCAGACCGATCTCGATGTCGTCGCCATTACCGATCACGACGAAATCCGGGGCGCGCTCAAGGCGCGCGATCTCATCGAAAGACGGAACGGTCGCATCCAGATCATCACCGGCACCGAAGTGACGACACGGCACGGCCACCTCCTCGCGCTGTTCGTGGATCGCACCTTCCCGATGTTCAAGACGATGGACGCGACGCTTGCCGAGATCCACGAGGCGGGTGGCATTGCCATCGTGCCGCACCCGATGTCGTGGCTCACCACGAGCGTCGGCGAGCGAACCTTGCGCCGTATCCACGCCCTTAGTGCGCAGGGGCGGCGCGATGGTCGCTACTTCGACGCAATTGAAATGCTCAATCCGAGCGTCGCGGGCCGTGTCGCTTGGCGGCGCGCGGAGAATTTGAATCGCGCGGTGTTGCATCTCCCCGTGATGGCGGGAAGTGACGCGCATTCGAGTACACTGATTGGCTCGGCCTATACCACCTTCCCCGGCACGACACCCGACGACCTGCGTGCTGCCTTCGCGGCGCATACGACCCGCGCGCACGGTCGGTTCTGGACCTTCAATGAGCACCGTGAAATCGCCGGTACGAGTCTCTACCGCGCTTGGGTGTTGGTGCCTGCCCGCAAGGCGAAGGAGGTTGGTGGGAGGTTCAGGGTTCGAGATGAAAACTCCGGTATTTCCCGAACCTCGAACCTCGAACCTCGAACCAAGGACGCAGTCCGATGAAGATCGCCCTTGTGTCGCCGTACGACGTTGCATTTCCGGGCGGCGTTGCCGATCACATCCAGCATCTCTCCGCCGTTCTGCGGACGATGGGCCACCACGTTACGCTGATCGCGCCGGCGGGCACGGGCAACGACGATGAATTCGTCGTCGGGCAGGATTTCTATGGCATTGGCCGCGCCGTCAAGTTCCCGGCGAACGGATCGTCCGCATGGATCACGCTCCAACCCTTCGCCCTCAGCAAGCCGGTTAAAGAGGTCTTGCGCGCCGAAAAGTTCGACATCATCCACCTCCATGAGCCGCTGATGCCCAACCTGCCGCATGTCGTGCTCCGTCACTCGAATAGCATCAATGTCGGTACCTTCCACGCCTTCAGTGAGTCGAACATGGGCTACGCGACCTTTCGCCCGTATCTACGCCGCGACTTCCGCATGTTGCATGGGCGGATCGCCGTTTCTCGTGCGGCGCGGGCCTATGTGCAAAACTATTTCCCCGGTCGCGTCGTCGTTGTCCCGAATGGTATCGAACCGGAGCGGTACGGCCCGCAGGTCGCGCCATTCCCGCAGTACCGCGACGGGCGACCGACCATCGTCTTCGTTGGCCGCTACAACGATGCGCGGAAAGGGTTCAAGTATTTGACGCGCGCCATTGCCCTGGTGCGTGCGCAGTTCCCGGATGTGCGGCTGCTCGTCATCGGGCGGGGGCAACCGAAGCGGTATCTCCGTTTCATCGAGAGCCACGGCCTCGAACGCGCGATCGAGTTTGTCGGCTATGCGAGCGAAGAAGAGTTGCCGCGTTACTACACGAGCGCCGATGTCTTCTGCTCGCCCGCCACGGGCCGCGAATCGTTCGGCATGGTCGTGATGGAGGCGATGGCGTCGGGCACGCCCGTTGTTACCACCGCAATTCCTGGCCACCAGGGCATCCTCACCAATGGCGTCGAGGGGCTGATGGTCGAACCGGAGTCCGCGCAGGCGCTGGCGATGGCGCTCATCCGCTTGCTCGCGGATCGGTCCCTGGCGCGCGCGATGGGCGAGGCCGGTCGCGCGACCGCGATGCAGTATTCGTGGGTCGAAGTGGGGAAGCGGGTTGTGGAGCAATACCATCAGGCTGGGAAATTGCAGCGGCGGCTCGCATCGCTCCCCGTCGCGCTGCGATGATCTCCAATCTCGTTAAAGAAAACGTCCGCACCCGCATGGATCAGGTTGGGCGGGTGCTCGGTCGGACCGGCCTGACGCCCGATATGGCAAGCCTGCTCGGCCTTGCCGTCAATGGCGCGGTTGCCGTCGTGCTCGCGACGGGGCGCTTCGGCCTCGGTGGTCTCCTGCTCCTCATTGCCGCACCGTTTGACCTGGTAGACGGCGCGCTGGCGCGAGCGACAGGCAAAGGCTCGACGTTCGGAGCATTCCTTGATTCAAACCTCGATCGCTATTCCGAGGTGATCCTCTTCTTCGGTATCCTCTGGCATGTCCAGCACGACCCAATGCACGCGACGATGCGCACGCTCCTCATCTTCGGGTGTGCGACCGGATCGCTGCTCGTCTCGTACGCCCGCGCGCGCGCTGAAGCGCTCGGCTTCGACAACGAGGTCGGCATTCTCGCTCGACCGGAACGCGTTGTCGGCCTCGGTGCATTCCTGCTCTTTGGTTGGACAGATGCGATTCTCTGGGCGCTCGCCGTCCTCACCTATGTCACCGCCGTGCAACGCCTCGTCCATGTCTGGGTGCATTGGCGGCGTCAACCGACCGAATAACGACGGATTGCGCCACCCGCCACAGGGCGTGGGCGGTCGCGCGCCGCCAGTAGGTGACTCCCACATCCCGATGAATTGAACATACATATCTGAATTGCGATCTATTTTTACCTATATTATTCAATTGATTTACAGTATATATAAAAAATGCAACACAATTATTACCCATAGAACTTGCTTCGCGTAAAGGTTGATGTTAGAGTCAAGAAGGATCGAAGGACATGGAGGTTTGCGTGCTTCGATGCATTGGGATTTGGGCAGATTATCGCCAAGGAGGCATCACATGAAGTGGACCGACGGTTACTGGGGCTAAACCCATCAAATGAGAATCGCCGCTCAATGGTGTAAAGGCCATTGAGCGGCTCTTCCCTCGAAAATCCCTCCTCTCAGGCGGGGATCGGCTCCGCTTCTGGTAACGGCGTCAGCGTCACCTGATACCCCAGCGCCGTCAGCCGTTTGACGTGGTAACCTTCCGCGCGCCTGCTGTCAATCTGCGCGAAATAGTCCCCTCCCCGTTCCCGATATGTTTCGCCCCGCTGCAACAGATGGTAGATGATCACCAGCAGACTGTGGGCAACCGCAATGAGCGCCTTGTAGATACCACGTCGCCGGGCAAGCCGCTTGAACTGCGCCGCGAGATACGTCTCCTTCGTCCGCGCCGCCGCCCACGCGCACTCCGACAATATCCCCTTCAGCCAGACGTTGCCGCTCGTCGTCTGCTCCTTCAGCCGTTTGCCACCGCTCTGTTTGTTCCCCGGACACAGCCCCGCCCATGAGGCGAGATGCTTCGCGCTCGGAAAGCGGCCCATGTCCACGCCGATCTCGGCAAGGATCGCTGCGGCAGCCGTCGCACTGATACCGGGGATCGTTTGCAGCAACGCGACCGCTCCTTGCATCGGCGTGAGCCGGTCGGCAATCGCATCGGCAAGGTGCGCGATCTGATCGGTGAGGAAA
The DNA here is from genome assembly GCA_038238655.1 of Thermomicrobiales bacterium. Lineage (GTDB taxonomy): Bacteria > Chloroflexota > Chloroflexia > Thermomicrobiales > JALYUS01 > JALYUS01. Next base: position 5,270 of record JBBSFO010000085.1, read on the forward strand.
TCGATCTGCGCGAGCAGTTGGGCGAGCAACAATCGCTGATGCGCGGCGAGTCGCCCGTCGAGCGCGCGCCGCAGTTCGACGCACTTCTTGCGCAACTGTCCGTAGGCCAACGCGGCGAGGGCATCGAGATCGGTTTCGCCGGCGACCATCGCATCGAGCATGGCACGCCCGCTCTTGCCGAGAATGTTACTGGCGACGGAGGCGAGCTTGATATTCGCTCCCTCCAACAGCTTGTGGACCCGGTTTACCGCATTGGCACGTTGCTGCACCAGCGTCTTGCGCGCCCGCGTCAACTCACGCAACTCGCGAATCGGTGCGGGCGGGATGAAACTCGCCTTCACCAGTCCATGACGCAATAAATCGGCGAGCCATTCGCTATCCTTAACATCCGTCTTGTGCCCCGGCACCGCCTTGAGATGTTGCGCATTGACGAGCGTGATCGTGCGCTCCTCGTCTTCCAAGAGATTGAAGACCGGCCGCCAATAGACCCCTGTCGACTCCATCGTGATCTGCGTGACACCGTGGCCGGTCAACCAATCATCGAGGGCGAGTAAATCAGCAGTCATTGTGCCGAAGGTGCGTACCTGCCGCCGCACACTGCCATCGGGCTCGGTCAGCAAGACACAGGCAACGACACTCTTCTTATGGACATCGAGACCACAACACCGGGCATGTACGACCTGCATACGTCCTCCTCCGCGACGGGTGAGTGAACGACACGGTCGTGCGGGATGCGCAAAACGACAAGTTTCCCTCCCGTGCTCATCGCTCGTGCGATGGCAACAATCCTGGTTGCTGGAAGCATCCCGGAGTCAGCTTTTTAGACGGGCTCGTGGCACCGGTAAGCGTTCGACTTTCGGCACGACCGTGCGGCAAGTATCGCGCACCCGATTTTCATTGTCGTGGTTGTCCCACCGGGACATCGCGCTTTTTATATTCTGCTCTGGGATCGCACGGCGCGATGACGACCGAGAGATTGGACTAACATTCGTGCAATACCATACGTCTGAAAATTGCCTGTAATCTAAAGTAACATTCGAGGCGTACGTGCGTTATACTGATTGAGATGTTGGATTCTTTTTATGCTCCTCATTGACGAAGGGCAAGCGACGAATGGTGCGAGACCGGCAAAGAGCGACAAACGTGGCGATACTCGCTGTTGTTTTTCTTGCTCTGATCACCACGCTCGGAGCGGTGGCACAAGCTTCGGATGGACACTTCCGTCCGTTGAGATTCATTGACATCGTTGTCATCACGGTGATGTTCCTCATCGTCACGGTGATTGATCTGGCAAAGGTTTCTGTCCCGCAGATGCAGTTCAATTCTGTCTTCGGTGTCAGCGGTGCGGCGTTCGTTGCGATAACGATCGGCTACGGTGCGGTGACGGGTATCGTCGTGACGGCGATCAGCACGCTCCTCGCTGAAGTATTTGCGCGGCGTGAGTTCCAGAAGCTCGTCTTTAATGTCACCCAACTGATCGTGACAACGGGACTCGCCGGGATCATCTACCAGGTTCTCGCCGGCGATACGACTCGCGTTCCGTTGGCGACCACCAGGACTGCGGTCGCCGCGCTGATCGCATCGCTCATCTACCTGGCGGTCAACAATATCCTCCTTTCGCTAATGATCGGCACGGCAATCGGTAAGTCGCCCGTCACGATCTTTCTCGCCAATGCGCGGGGGCAACTGCTGCAAAACGTCACCTTGCCGCCAATCGGACTGCTGTTGACGACGGTCCGGGAACTCAGCCCGCTGGCCGTTTTCATTGCCCTTATTCCGTTGATCGGGCCGTACGTCGCCTTTCGCGGCCATCGGGAAATCCAAATGCAAATACAGCGGACGATTGAGGCCCTTGCGGACACAGTAGACCGTCGCGATGTGACCACCGCGCAGCATTCCGAGCGGGTGGCGAAGTACACGCAGCAGATTATTGACGAACTAGGCACGATCCGTTTCGCGGAAGCCGAGGCGATCATTCTCGCGGCGCGCGTCCATGATCTCGGCAAAATCGCCATCCCGGACGCCGTTCTCCTCAAGCCGGGGCGGCTGGATGAGGGGGAATACTGGTTGATGCGTCAGCACCCGGCTGCTGGCGATGAAATTCTGCGCGAGCTTTCGATATACAAAGATAGCCTCGGTGTCGTGCGCTATCACCACGAGCGGTACGACGGCACCGGCTATCCCGATGGCTTGAAGGGCGAGGATATCCCGCTCGGCGCGCGGATCGTCGCTGTCGCGGACTCCTACGACGTAATGACCTCCGATCGCCCGTACGCCCGCGCCCGCAGCGTCCGCGAGGCGAAAGAAGAAGTCATTGACTGCCGAGGCACCCATTTCGATCCGAGGATCGTTGACGCATTCGTCCGGGTGATCGAGCGCCAGCACAACCCCGAACCGGTGGAAATCCTTGCTCCCGCCCGCACCCCCGTTTCGACAACGGTTGCCTGAGACCCGTTTTGAACCGCCAATACTGCCCAGCAGGTGTCTGTACCAACACCAACAGGGCGAAAGATTTACCATAGAGGAGACAGAGACCGCAGAGAGAATTCTTTTTCTCTTTCTTCTCTGTGCCCGTCGTGCTACTCCCTGTTCCTGATGCCCTTGTTAGCGCCCGTTCCTGGTATATCTCAGGTTTTGGCGAGTGGCTGCGTGCTATACTGCGGCCATTGGTCGTCTTGGAATGCGATTTGGTGGAGGTGAAAGAGATGGGGCAGCGGATGAAAGGCGGGCACGCAGTCGTTGCGACGCTCGAAGCAAACGGCGTCGACACCGTATTCGGTATCCCTGGCGTGCATACTCTTGATATTTATGACGCCTTGTATGGCAGCCGTATCAGGCATATTCTCACGCGCCACGAGCAGGGTGCGGGCTTCATGGCTGACGGCTACGCGCGTGCGACGGGCAAGCCGGGTGTTGCGGTCATCATCTCCGGGCCGGGCCTGACCAATGTCAGTACGCCGGTCGGGCAGGCATATGCCGATTCATCCCCCGTGCTCATCATCAGTGCGGAAGTCGAGCGCGAAAACGCTGGGCGAATGCGCGGTAATCTGCACGATATGAACGATCAACTCGGCCTGATGAGCCACCTGACGAAGTGGAACACGCAGGTTAATGATGGTGCGGACATCCCCTGGGCGATCAACGAGGCGCTTCGGCAGATGCGCACGGGCCGACCGCGCCCGACGCATGTGCAGGTGCCGATTGATGTGCTCGCCGAAGAAGCGGAGGTCGAAATCACCGCCTCGCCGGAAGGAATTCGTCGCCGACCGTCGCAGGAGGCGGTTGACGCAGCAATGTCGGCGATCCAATCCGCGAAAAAAGTCGTTATCTATGCGGGTGGCGGCGCGGTGCAGAGTGGTGTGGACGGGGTACTTACCGAACTGGCGGAAGCGCTCGATGCGCCGGTGATTACCTCCACACCCGGTAAAGGGGCGATCCCGGAGGATCATCCGCTCGCGATGGGCATTGCCTTCTATCGTTGGAGTGACACGGTAGCGGATCTGCTCCGCGAAAGCGAGGTCTGCATCGTTGTCGGTAGCAAGCTCGGCGCGCAGAGCACGAGTCACTGGACGTTGCCGTTGCCGAAGCGCATCATCCAGATAGATATTGATCCCCTGGAACTCGGCCGCAATTACCCCGCCGAAGTGAAAGTTCAGGGCGATGCGCGGCTGGCCGTTGAGATGCTGCTCGATGCGGTGCGCGCCGATGGCGGCCCTGCCGAGCGGTGGAGGCGCGACGATCTGGCACAGCGTCGGGCGAACGCGATTGCTCCGCGTGATACGGAGTACAAGGACTACATTGATGCCCTGCGCGCGGCGCTCCCGCGCGACGGGATCATCACGCACGACATGACGTCGCTTTCGTACATGAGCCATCAGTTCTTTCCCGCCTACGGATCGCGCACGTACCTGTCGCCGCACGGCTACGGGACGCTTGGCTTTAGCGTGCCGGCCGCGATCGGCGCGAAGATCGGCGCACCCGAGCGCGAGGTCGTGGCGGTCGTCGGGGACGGTGGCTACCAATTCACGATGGAGGAACTCGCCGTCGCGATCCAGCACGAGGTGACGCTGCCGATCGTCATCTTCAACGACAGCACCTATACCGCCGTGAAGCGCGGAATGGACGCCTCGGGACGCTATGTCGGCGTTGATCTTGTCAACCCGGACTACGTCAAACTCGCAGACGCCTACGGCATACCCGGCGTTCGTGCCCACAGTGCCGACGCGTTGGGCACGGCGATCCGTGATGCGCAGAAGCGGCGCGGGCCGACTCTTATTGATACGCCCATCGCCTCGCCTGGTTCGCCTTCCTGATACCGACTGGCGCGCTCCGTCGCTACGGCCTATACTCTCCCTGCGCGTGTGAACGTACAGGGAGAGTCTTTTGAGCGAGCAGGGCGTCATCGAACGCGAACAAGTCGTCGGAGACGGACATCGTGCATCAGTCGGTGCGAAGCCGTACGTGGGCACTGATCGGGTCTTCACCGTCGCGTCTGTCAGTGTCCACGCGATCATCCCCGAATACTGGACGGAATGGACGTACGCGATCCCGCCCGACCTCCGGGGCACAGTCGCAAATGGCCAACTTGTCTGGGTGCCACTGCGCGAGAAAGTCGTGCTTGGCATCGTCGTCGAGTGTCGGCAGGAATCGAACGGGCCGGAAATCAGGCCGATTCATGCGGTGGTTGAACCGACCTTCTGTTTGACGCCGCACCAGTTGAATCTTGCGACGTGGATCAGCGAGCGATATTGCTGCTCGCTTTTCCACGCCGCGTCGCTGATGATGCCGCCAGGCGTCGAGCGGCGGGTGATCGAGACGTACCGCCTGACCGATGCCGGTCGCCGGGCGGATCACGCGCTGCTCACGCCAATGCAGCGGCAGATCGTCGAACTGCTCGACACGCACACCGATGATGTCGGCGCGAGTCTCACCGAACTGCGCACCGCGCTCGGTGGCGCGTTGACCTCGGTGCTCGCGACCTTGCGGAAGCGCGGACTGGTGACGATGGATGCGCGCATTAAGCAGGATCGTGTGCCGACGCGGAAACGCGTGCCGTATGTCCGCGCGATTCTCGGCCTGGAATTCGCAGCGCCACTGACCGCACCGAAGCAGCAGGCCGCGCTCGACTATCTGCTGCGCCGCGCCCGTCTCGATACCGTGTCTGCGTCGCATCTCCCGCCCGGTGCGGTGACGGTCGCGACCTTTCGCACCGAAACGGGCCTGAGCGCGGCGATCCTGAAACGCCTCGAAGAGCGCGGCCTTGTGGAGAAAGGGGCGGTCGCAAACCTCCCCGACCCGCCGGACGGGGGGAGCCTGCCTGCGCCCGTGCTGACGGGCGCACAGCAAGTGGCATGGGATCGGGTCGCGGACGCGATGCGTGACGGAACGGGCGCGACCTTTCTGCTCCACGGAGTAACCGGCAGTGGCAAGACAGAGATTTACCTGCGCGCGGTGGCGGCAAGCATGCGCGCGGGCAAGGGCGCGATTGTCTGCGTCCCGGAAATCGCGCTCGCGACGCAGATGGTCAAGCGGATTCTCGCCCGCTTTCCCGGTCAGGTCGCGTTGCTCCACAGTAGCATGAAGGACCCCGAGCGGTTCGCGAACTGGGAACGGCTGCGGTGCGGCGAAGCGACCATCGCCATCGGGCCGCGCTCCGCTCTCTTCGCGCCGATTGCGAAGATTGGTTGCATCGTCCTGGATGAGGAGCACGACGCGGCGTACAAGCAAGATGCCCTGCCGCGCTACCATGCCCGCGATGTCGCGCAGGAACTGGCGCGGACAGCGGGGGCCATTTGCATCCTCGGCAGCGCCACGCCCGATCTCACGACGTTTGCGGCAGCAAAGCGTGGTCGGATCGGCTATCTTTCCTTGCCTGAGCGCGTGCGACCGACGAGTAGGAATAGCACGGACGGAACCCTCGAATTGCCGCCGGTTGAACTCGTTGATATGCGCGAGGAGCGACGCAACGGCAACACAGGCGTCTTCAGCGGCGCGTTGGTGGACTTACTTTGCCAAGCCCATGCCAGGGGCGAGCAGGCGATCCTGCTCCTGAACCGCCGGGGCATGGCGACGTTCAGCCAGTGCCGCGCTTGCGGCCATGTGCCGATCTGCCCGCAATGCGATGTGCCGCTCGTCTACCATGCCGACCGCGAACGGCTCCGCTGCCATCGCTGCGACTTCGAGATGCGACCGAGCGTGCGTTGCCCGAAATGTGGCCTGTCGGAGGTGCGGACATATGGCGTCGGCACGCAGCGGGTCGAGGATGAGGCGCGGCGGCTTTTGCCGGGTGCACGGGTGGTGCGTTGGGATCAGGATAGCCTGCGCTCCGAGGGTGGCCATGAGAGCATCCTGCGTCGGCTGGAAGCGCGCGAGATTGACGTGCTTGTCGGTACGCAAATGGTGGCGAAGGGCCTCGACCTGCCGATGGTCACGGTTATTGGCGTCGTCAATGGCGACACGCAATTGCATCTGCCGGACTTCCGGGCGGCGGAGCGGACGTTTCAAATGCTCACGCAGGTCGCCGGACGGGCGGGGCGCCGGTCGCCCGGTCGGGTGGTAATCCAGACGCAATCGGCGGATCATCCGGCGCTGATTGCCGCGCAGCAGCACGATTACACGCTCTTTGCGCGCTCCGAACTGCCGAACCGGCAACGCCTCGGCTTCCCACCCTAC
>JBBSFO010000086.1:0-11851 GCA_038238655.1 Thermomicrobiales bacterium
ATGCCCTTACGCCCGCCGCCGTGCCGGATCAGTGTGCGCCCGTGGTAATCCGGGATCACGCCGAGGCCGTAACCGTAGGAAGAACCGGGGCTGCTGCGGGGTGCATGAGGTGTCGTCATCCGTGCGATGCCCGTGGCGGAAAGCAATCGTTCGTCTCCGACCATCCCGCCTGTCCGATAGATTTCCAGATAGCGCAGCAAATCGCGCACCGTCGCATTGAGTCCACCGGCGGGCGACCAGACGGATGAATACAACCAATTCGGCGCGGCGTAGACTTCCCGCTGCCCCTCACGCTCCCGCGCGGCGTGGAAGGTGACGACCGCCGGGAAGGTACGGAGCGTCGCCACATCGAACGTGCTGTGCGCCATCCCGGCGGGGTCGAGGATGTGCTGTTGCACGTACGTTTCATATGCCTGCCCGCCTACTCGCTCGATAATCGCGCCGAGCAGGGCGAATCCCTCATTGCAGTAACTGAACTGCGCGCCGGGCGGCCCGAGGAGCGTGTATCCCCCTTCCGCGAGATACGCCATCAGGTCTTCATACGTATCAATCGGCGCGTGATCGGCAGACCAGACAGGTTTGCTTCCGGCGGCGGGGTCGCCTGTCATCGAGCGGGCGAAGGCGAAGAAGCGCGCGGGGAGCGGCGGCAGCCCGGCAGTGTGCGACAGGAAGTGATGCAGCGTGATCGCACGCGTCGCTTCCCGATCCGGCGTGCGGAATTCCGGCAAATAGCGCGTCACCGGATCGTCCACGGAGAGTTTGCCCGCCTCCGCGAGTTGCATGATCGCCAGCGCGGTGAATGACTTCGTAACCGACGCGACGCCGAAAACCGTGTCCGGCGTGACGGACGCCCCCGTACCAATCTCGCGCTCCCCAAACCCCTCCGCGTAGACCTCCGCACCCTCCTGCGCCACCGCGACCGCGAAGCCCGGCACGCGATGCGTCGCCATCATCTCCTCGGCAAATGCCCGAACATCCGGTATCCATGCTGGCAATGCCACGGCGCACCCCTTCCAGAGAAACCGATTGAACCGCATGCTGCCCAGAGGGCGCCCGGCAGAGGACACAGAGAAGAGAGGAAGGGGGAATTAGAATAATGATCCTGTTTCCTTTTTTCTTTCTCTGCGTCTCTGCGGTTCAATCGGTTTCCTTAGAACTTCACTTCACCGAGACCCTTAAGGTGCAAAGATTTGCGCGCTTCGTCGGGGGTGGCGGGTTCGAGGCTCAGTTCGCGGACGATGCGGACCATTTTCGCGACCTGCTCGGCATTGCTTTTTGCCAGTTGGCCCTTGTTGAGGTAGACATTGTCTTCCAGACCAACGCGGACATTACCGCCCATCGCCAGCGCGGCGACGCCGATCGGGAACTGGAATCGCCCTGCCGCCGCGACCGACCACTCGAATTCGCCGAGCAGGAGTCGCGCCTGGTTGTAGAGCAGCACGAGATTTTCGACCGTCGCGGGTAGGCCACCGAGGATGCCGAGCACGAATTGGATGTAGACGGGCCGCCTGAGCACGCCCGCGTTAATCATGAACGCGGCATTGTTGACCATGCCCGCGTCGTAGACTTCCAGTTCGGGCCGCGTTTCCTGCGCGTTCATCGTTTCGAGGAAATAGCGCATGCTCTTGAAGGTATTGGCGAAGATGTTGTCCTCGGTTCCCGCGAGAAACGGCTGCTCCCAGTCGTTCTGGTAATCCTTCAATCGGTCGGCGAGCGGGGCGAGCGAGAAGTTCATCGAACCCATGTTGCACGAGGCGAGTTCGGGCGACAGCTCGCGCACGACCCCAACGCGCTCCTCGTGAGTCATCCCCGGCGCGCCGCCCGTTGTCGTGCAGAGGACGATGTCGGAGCGTTGCTTCACCCGCTCGGCGATCTCGCGGAAGAGCGCCATGCTCGGGATCGGTCGCCCATTCTCCGGGTCGCGGACGTGGATATGCGCGACCGCCGCGCCCGCCTCCCCTGCCCGCACGCACTCGTCCACGATCTGATCCGGCGTGATCGGCAGATACGGCGACTGCGACGGCACATGCACGCCGCCCGTAATCGCCGCCGTGATAATCACCTTCCCTGGAATCGGCATCTGCGCTCACTCCTCTCCATGATACCAACAACGAGATGAAACCGGGGATGAACCGCAGAGACGCAGAGAGCGCAGAGAAAGAAGAGAAACAAAATTCTTCCTCTTCTCTCTCATCCCTCTCTGCGCTCTCTGCGTCTCTGCAGTTCATCCCCGGTTTCCCCACTTCACTCCGACTTCAGGAACGGATAGCGGTAATCGGTGGCAGGGACGAAGGTTTCTTTGATCGCGCGGGGACTGGCCCAGCGGATCAGATTCCATAGCGAGCCGGCTTTGTCGTTCGTGCCCGAGGCGCGCGCGCCGCCAAATGGCTGCTGCCCGACGACCGCGCCCGTCGGCTTGTCATTGATATAGAAGTTCCCCGCCGCATGCCGTAGCACGGCCTCCGCCTCGTTGATTGCGGCACGATCCCGCGCGAATACCGATCCGGTGAGGCCGTACTTGCTCGACCGATCAATCGCCCGCAGCATCTCTGCGTACTCGGCATCGGGGTAGACATAGACGGTGACAATCGGGCCGAATAGCTCGTCGTGCAGCAGTGGGAAATCGAGATTCTCGGTGACGATCACCGTCGGCGCGACGAAATAGCCCTCGCGGTCGTCCGTCGTACCGCCAAACAGGACCTGCGATTGCGGATCGGACTCCGCGAGTGCGATTGCGGTGCGGTGCGTCTCCCACGCGTTGCGATCAATCACCGCACCCATGAAGTTGCCGTAGTTCGCGATGTCGCCCATAGTAATCGTGGCGATCTCCGCGCCGAGTTGGTCGCGGAGTCCCGGCCAAAGACTCTCCGCGACAAAGACGCGCGATGCCGCCGAGCATTTCTGTCCCTGATACTCGAAGCCGCCGCGCACGATTGCTATGGCGAGCGATGAGACATCGGCGCTCGGGTGGGCGATGATGAAGTTCTTGCCGCCCGTCTCGCCGACGACGCGCGGGTAGTTCCGGTAGCCGCCGATGTTCGCGCCGATCTCTCGCCACATCTGCTGGAAGACGGGCGTCGAGCCGGTGAAATGGACGCCCGCGAGGTCCGGGTGGTCGAGCGCCACATCGCCCACGGTGCCGCCGGAACCATAGACGAGGTTGATGACACCATCGGGCAGCCCCGCCGCCTGGAAGAGTTCCATCAAATAATGCGCCGAATACATCGCGGTCGAGGCGGGTTTCCAGACGACGGTATTGCCCATCAGCGCGGCAGCGCTCGGCAGGTTGCCCGCGATGGAGGTGAAGTTGAACGGCGTCACCGCGAAGACGAACCCCTCCAGCGGGCGGTATTCGAGCCGGTTCCAGACGCCCGCCGACGAGATGGGCTGCTCCGCGTAGATGCGCAGCATGTACTCGACATTGAAGCGCCAGAAATCAATCAGTTCCGCCGCCGCGTCAATCTCCGCCTGGTGCGCGGTCTTGGATTGACCGAGCATCGTCGCGGCATTGACCGTCGCGCGCCACGGCCCGGAAAGCAAATCTGCCGCGCGCAGAAAGACCGCCGCCCGCTCCCACCATGGCCAGCGCGACCACGTCGTCCATGCCTCGCCCGCCGCGTGGATCGCCGCCGTCACCTCCGCCCGGCCTCCCTGGTGGACATCGGCGAGCACATGCGCGTGCCGGTGCGGCATGACGGCCTGCTTCGTCGGGCCGGTGCGCACCGCCTCGCCCCCGATGACGAGTGGTATCTCCAGCCGTTGCCCGGAAAGTTCGCGCAGTTTGTGCGTCAGTTCATGCCGCTCGGGCGAGCCGGGCGCATAATTCCTGATCGGTTCATTGACCGCCATTGGGGGGCGAAACTCGGCGGTCACCGTTGTGGTGTGCGAAGATACGTCAGACATCGTGGTTGCTCCTTTGTTGCCACACGTTCTCATTATCTTCTCGCCCGTGCAAAGGAAGCCCCGAGCGAGTGAACCGGGATGCCCGGCTCGTTCGTAGTGTTGGTAGTGTACGTCATCTTGCGCGCGCTGCCGTAGTGGTGATACAGTAGCAGTCACGCGAGCAAGGGAAAATACGCGCGAGCGGTTGGTGATATACTGGCAAGATGCTTGGCGGACCGTTCCGTCAGGCGACGGTGGTACAAAGGAGAGCGGACGGTGTTTATTCGAGACCTCTTGCAGCCCTGGCATTTATTGATCGTTCTGGCGATTATCCTTCTGATCTTCGGCCCCGGAAAACTCTCCGGCCTCGGAAGCGCTCTTGGGTCGAGCATCCGCGACTTCAAGAAGGCCACGAAGGACGATGATGAGGTCGGGAGCGGAATGAAGACCGCCGACGGCAATGTGAAGAGCGTCGCGGATGACGACGCGCCAGTGCCCGCGCTTGCCGCGAAGAGCATCGTTATTGATCCGAAACCGACCGTTGCCAAGAGCGTTGTGGACATGGACGATGACGACGCGATGGCCGTCCCGATGGGTGGCAATAGCGCCACGCCGATCAAAGTCGGTACCACGCGCCGGGGCTATTCCCGCCGCTAACGCGATCTGCTGCAGAAGCAAAAGGCCGGGCGATACTGCCCGGCCTTTTTTTCATTGACGGACGTGGCCGAACCCATACATGATGGCGCGAACTGCGTGGCGTGGCACGATCCGTCGGAAACAGCGCATCGTGCTCAGGCAAAAACATGTGCGCCGACGCGGCTTTGCTCGCGACGGCGCGGAAAAAACAAACGGCGCGGCAGCGCGGCACCGCAGCCGCTCCTACCCGGTTGGTTTCGGAGTCGGCGTCTTGGCGGGAACGCTCGCTGCCCCGCTCGCCGCCGTGAAGTACCCCGTAATGTCCACCACGAAGTCCCCGCCCGACGAGCTGTACAGGTTATACGTCCCGTCGCTCCCCACTCCCACCGTGAACGCGTTCGGCGCTACCTGCTTCGCCACGAAGTTCAGGTTGCTCGCCAGCGGTAGCGGCACCCCGCCCGGATACAACGTCGCGAATCCCGCCGGGGTCGTGTTCCCATCATTCGCCACCGTCGCGTTCCCCACCAACGCCTTCGCGCTTCCCGGCACGGTCACGCCATTGAACGTGAAGGTTCCGGGCAGGCTCACTATCTGCCCCGCCGTCAAGGTCGCGTTCGGGTGCACGAAGGCGGTCGCCCCGCTCCGGGTGTCCAACTCCCGCACCGGGGCGGCGAGCGCATTGAATGTCAGGCCCCCCACTGCTGTCGTGTCCAGATAGCCTGTGATGTCCACCACGAAGTCCCCGCCCGACGAGCTGTACAGGTTGTACGTCCCATCTCCTCCCAACGCCACCGTGAAGGCGTTGGGGGCGACCGTGCCCAGCACGAAGTTGAGGTTGCTCGCCAGGGGGAGCGGGACACCGTTCGGGTAGAGCGTCGCGAAGCCTGCCGGGGTGGTGTTCTGGTCGTTCGCCACCGTCGCGTTGCCCACCAGCGCCTTCGTTCCCGCTGGCACCGCGATGCTATTGAACGTGAACGATCCCGGCAGGTTGACCGTCTGTCCGGCCGTCAGCGTCGCGTTCGGATGCACAAAGGCGGTCGCGCCGTTGCGGGTGTCGAGTTCGCGCACCGGAGCGGAGAGCGGATGGAAGTAGAGACCACCTGCCCCGGAGGGCGCGTAGTAGCCGGAGATGTCCACAATGAAGTCACCGCCGGTGGAGGAGTAGAGGTTGAAGGAGCCGTCACTGCCGAGGGCGACGGTGAAGGCGTTGGGGCGCACCGTGCCGAGGACAAAGTTGAGGTTGCTGGTTGGCGGCAGCGGCACGCCGCTGGGGAAGATGGTGGCGAAGCCCGCCGGGGTGCCGTTGGAGGCGTTGGCGACGGTGGCGTTGCCGACGAGCGCCAAGGCGGTGGGGGGGAGGGAGACACCGTTGGAGGAGAAGATGCCGGGGAGGGGGAGGGTCTGACCGGGGGTAAGAGGGGCATCGGGGTGGACGAAGGCGGTGCTGCCGGGGCGGGTGTCGAGCAGGCGCACCGGCTGGGAGAGCGGATAGAACTGCAAGTTCGCAGTCGGGGGCGCGCCACCGGCGATGATCAGGGTATACGCGTGGCCCCCCGTGGCGCCGAGACGATCGGTGGCGGTGACGGCGAAGGTGAAACTACCCGCCGCCGTCGGCGTGCCGCTCAACGTGCCGGTCGTCGTCAGGGTGAGACCGGGGGGCAGCGTGCCGGTCGAGACCGCAAAGGAGTAAGGGGCGGTGCCGCCGGTCGCGGTGATCGTCTGGCTGTAGGGGGTGCCCACGACTCCGTTAGGGAGCGTGGCAGGGCTGACAGCGAGGAGCGTCACGAGATTGAGCTTGGTGACGAAGGCATCACCGCCGCCGCCATAGGTCGAGCCGTTGGTGACCGGGAAGTCCGTGCTACTCGTGTAGCCCGTGACATAGGCGTTGCCGTTCGTGTCCACTGCGATGGCGTAGCCCCGGTCACCGCCGCTGCCGCCGAGGTAGGTGCTGGAGACCCGCGCTCCCGTCCCATTCAGCTTGGTGATGAAGGTATTGTGGACGGCGGAGCCGTTGGTAACGGGGAAGTCCGTGCTGTTGGTGTTCCCGGTGACGTACGCGTTGCCAGCCGCGTCCACCGCGATGCCGAAGCTTGCGTCATCGCCACTGCCGCCGAGGTACGTGCTGTAGAGCCGCGTCCCGCTCCCATTGAGCTTGGTCACGAAGGCGTCATCGTGGCCCCCACCGAAGGTCGAGCCGTTGGTGACGGGGAAGTCCGTGCTACTCGTGTAGCCCGTGACGTAGGCGTTACCATTCGTGTCCACCGCGATGCTTCGGCCCTCGTCAATGCCGCTGCCGCCGAGGTAGGTGCTGTAGACCCGCGCTCCGTTCGCATCTAGCTTGGTCACGAAGGCATCTCTGCTGCCGCCGAGGGTCGAGCCGTTGGTGACGGGGAAGTTCGTGCTGTCGGTGTTTCCGGTGACGTACGCGTTGCCGTTTGTGTCCACCGCGATGCCCGTGCTCCCCTCAATGCCACTGCCGCCGAGGTAGGTGCTGTAGAGCCGCGTCCCGCTCCCGTCCAGCTTGGCTACGAAGACATCATCGCGGCCACCATTGTAGATCGCACCGTTGGTGACGGGTAAGTCCAGGCTGGCGGTGAGCCCGGAGATTGAAGCATTGCCGAACGTATCAACGGCGATGCCGAAGCCTGTTTCAGAGCCGCTGCCGCCGAAGTAGGTGCTGTAGACCAGCGCCCCGGTCCCGTTCAGCGCGGTCACGAAGGCGTCAGAAGTGGTACCATTGATTTTCGATCCGTTGGTGACAGGGAAGTTCGTGCTGAGGGTGTAGCCCGTCACGTACGCGTTGCCGTGCGTGTCCACCGCGATGCCGTTGCCGAAGTCCAGGTCGCTGCCGCCGAGGTAGGTGCTGTAGACCCGTGCCCCGTTCGCATCCAGCTTGGTCACGAAGGCATCCTCGGTGCCGCCGAACGTCGAGCCGTTGGTGATGGGGAAGTTCGTGCTGACGGTAAAGCCCGTCACGTAGGCGTTGCCGCTCGTGTCCACCGCGATGCCGTTGCCCTGTTCAGTGCCGCTGCCACCGAGAAAGGTGCTGTAGACGAGCGTCGGATCAATCACCAGCGGCAGCGTGGGGTCGTACGCCCCGACTGAATACCCCACCGTGCCGTCCTCCCGCATCGCGTAGCCGCCCACCACGCTGCGTCGTTCCCCGCCCACCTCCTGATACAGCACCGGGGCCTGCTGCCGCACCGCGCCCGCCGCCGTACTCAGCATCAGATCGCCCGTGGCCGCATCCAGCGTCATCCCCGTCGCTCCTCCCACGGAGAGAGAGAATGCTGCCGGGTCCGCGCCGGGCGCGACGATCACGTCGTACTCGATCCCGCCACCCTCCGTCCCGTAGAGGGTCAGGTCAATGCCGGGGTAGAGGTCGGTGTAGCGCACCCGCGCGGCGGTCGGGATGTTCGTGCGCCAGCGCGATGGATCGTTGCCGATCAAGGAGTTGACGATGCCGGGGAGCGGCTGCTCGGCGCGCATCGCCGGAGCGGGGTTGCCGCCGGGGAAGCGGAAATGGAGATTGACGGTGGGTGACGATGGCGGCACGGGCGGCGCATCTGTTTCTGCCCGGTCATGCGAGGCGGTGGGAGAGGGGGAGGAGAGAGAGAGAAGCGCCTCGGTCGGGGTGAGGGCGAGGCCATAGCCCCGACCGTAGGCGACGAAGCGCACCGATGGATCGCGCTGGCCTTGGTTGACCTCGAAGGCCAGGGGGAGCCGGTCGTAGACGGCGCGCGCCTCGCTCTCAGGCAGCGTGTCCCCCCGCGTGCTCACCGATGGAGCGTGCGTACCGCGCCCTGCAGCGGGCAGATGCGCGCCGGACGACACGAGCAGAATCGCGAGCAGGGCGGCGAGGAGGCGATTGACCTGCCCGACGTGATGGAAGTGGCGGAGTGCTCGCATCATCATGCTCCTTTTCGGTGTCACACCCGTCGTATTCAGGTCGAAGCGGCGTCTCGCGTCACGGATGTGTGTACGATAGGGGAAGCGCATGGCGAAAACACTAGGGATAACCCCAGTTTTTCTTCACGATCGGTGGCGGTGTCCGCAGTGGCGGTGGGTACCTCAGGGAGCGGGTGTCTCTTTTTTCGGGGCATGGGGCGAAGCGACGAGTCCGACTGCGACCGCCCAAACGGCGAGCTGGGCGCGGGTGCGGAAGCTGAGTTTGCGCAGACTGTTGCTGATGTGCCACTCGACCGTCTTTTCGGTGACGAAGAGTGCATCGGCGATCTCCCGGTTCGCCTTGCCGCGTGCAACCTCCGCTACGACGGCGCGCTCGCGCGCGCTTAGCCCGCCATACCGCCCCATCATAGCGCGGCGGTTGGTCGCGCTGTCGGGGATTGTGCCGGAAGGAGCAATTGCCATCGCTTCCGTGACCGCTTCAGTCAAGGTCATCGCGCGGCCCGCGTTTTCCATGTCCGCACTGACGCGTGCACCAAGCGCATCACGGGATGGTGCAAGTGTCCGCTCCACATACTCATGCCAGAACGGCGCCGGGTACGCAGCGTTTGCGATACGCTGTGCATCTGCCGCACCCGCGAGGGTGAGCGCGCGGGTGGCCTGCCCTTCGATGGCAGCCAACATCGCGAACCCATCTAAACTCTCCGCAAGCCCCCAATTCGTGCTCGATTCCTGGCCACGGAGCAAGCTTTCGGCGAAGCAATCGCGCGCGGCTCGTTGATCGCGGCGTCGGATTGCGAGGAAACCGAGCCAGCGGAGTGAGAGGAGCATATCAATACTTTCCCCGATCTGTCGAAACAGCGCCACACTCTCTTCGAGCAGATCGCACGCATCGGCGTCGCGGTCTTCGAGGAGCGCAACCTGACCGAGGCTGCCGAGTGAAATTGCTATATGATGCGGATTACCGAGCCTTCGGCGGATCGCGAGCGCCTCCGCATACAGGGCATGTGCTGTCGTGAAGTCACGCTGGTAATAGGCGAGATGCCCGAGTTGATTCAGTGCGAACCCAAGATGAGACCGATCATCGCTCTGTTTCGCCGTCGCGAACAGTTCATCGAACAATGCCCGTGCCGCTTCGTAGTCTTGCTGGAAGAGCGCGATTCTTCCCGCGCCGAAGAGTGCATCCGGCCACACGTCCTCCTGAAGCGCGGAGCGCTCTTCCCGGCGGCACCGCTCCAGGAAGAGTGTAAGCCAGAGGCGCCCCTCGCTGAGATCGTTGCGCGCCTGCCAGAATCGCGCGAGATCCCGCGCCATTTGTAAGCCCTGAACGTTCTCCTCGCGCTCCATGCACCGACGGAGCACACGCCGCAGATTCGCGTAGTCGCTCTCGAGTCGCGCCATCCATTTGCCTTGTTCCGTCCCGTCGAGTGCGGGTCGCGCGCGTTCGGCAATCGCGAGATACCAGTCGGCATGACTCTGCCCAACACTCTCCCCTTCATTGCTCGCATCAAGCCGCTCGACCGCGTACTGCCGCACCGTCTCCAGCAGCCGGTAGCGCGCATTGCCGTCCCGCTCGTTCATCTGGACGAGTGACTTCTCCACCAACTGCGCGAGGAGCGTCAGCACATCCGCCGGTGCGATGCCTCCGCCGCCGCAGACCGCCTCCGCCGCCGCAATGTCGCACCCGCCCGCAAAGACTGCCAACCGCCGCAGCACGATCCGCTCGTCTTCGGTGAGCAGCGCGTAACTCCAGTCAAGCGTCGCCCGAAGGGTTTGGTGGCGCGGCATCGCCGTCCGCTCGCCGACAGTCAGCAGGCGCAACGCATCGTCCAGGCGGGCTTCCAGTTGCGCGAGCGAAAGGACGCGCACCCGCGCCGCCGCCAGTTCCAGCGCGAGCGGCATCCCATCCAGTCGCCGACAGATCGCCGCCACCGCCGCTGCATTCTCGTCGGCGAGTGCGAAGGCGGGCTGTCGCAGGCGCACGCGGTCCGCGAAGAGCTGCGCCGCCTCGCTCGCCGCCACTTGTGCGGACGTGCAAATAACTCTCCCTTCCGGCAGCGAGAGCGAGGGCACGCGCCACGCCACTTCACCGGAGACGCGCAACGCCTCCCGACTGGTGGCGAGAATGCGGAGATCCGGACAGGCGCGCAGCACTGTGTCTGCCATCGCCGCGATGGGCGCGACGAGATGCTCGCAATTGTCGAACAGCAGCAGGACGGAGCGCGTGCCGAGCGCATCGGTGAGTGTGTCGAGGAGGGGGCGCCGTGGCTCCTCACGAACGCCGAGAACCGCCGCGACCGACTGCGGGACAAGGGCGGGATCGGTGAGCGCGGCGAACTCCACCAGCCAAACACCATCCGATGGACCATCTGAGCAGGTGGCCTCAGCAACGGCGAGCGCGAGGCGCGTTTTGCCGCAGCCACCGGGGCCGGTGAGCGTCAGCAGGCGGGTGGTAGCGAGCAGGGCGGTGAGCGCGACCACGTCGCCTTCGCGCCCAATGAACCGCGTCAGCGGCGCGGGCAGATTATGGCGCGGGTGCACAGGAGGCTCGATGGAGACTGGACGAACCGGTCGCGGCGATTGCGTCATAACGGGCTCCCACGATCGCGCGGCAGTCGCTCGCATGCATGATGTACCGTAAAGAAGTTTAGCACACAGATACCGATCAAAGAGGTTTCCTAATCGAGCATGCGTTGAATCTGTGGATGCTACTGCGGCCAAACGCTGCGGAAGATCGTCTGCAAGATGATAATCACGAGGAATGCGACCATCGGCGAGAGATCAATGATCCCCATTGTAGGCAAAAACCGCCGGATCGGCGAAATCACCGGCTCGGTCACGCCGCTCAGGAAGAGACTGATGCCGGTACGCCCTGTCGGATCAACCCACGCGAAGATGAAGCGCAGGAAGATGGCGATCTGCATCGCGGTCAGGAGAATGATGACGAGGCTGCCGATCAGCGCCATTGCCTATCGCCTTCCTCCCTAGATGCGCCCGATCAATCCCTGGAGCAAGAAGATGATCAGCAACGCGACCATCGGTGAGAAGTCCATGAAGCCTGCCGATGGCAGCACGCGGCGAATCGGCACAATGATTGGATCAGTGACCCGGATCAGCAACGCGCCGATCGGCGTGCGGCCGGTCGGATCGAACCACGAAAAGAGCGCGCGACCGATAATCGCGAACTGCATCGCCACGAGGACATAGGAAACTATACTAAGAAGGAAGACCATGATGTAACGTACCTTATCCCATACGATCCGCGCCCGTATCCTGCGAGGCAGCAGAAATCGTACCCCCGCGTACGGGTGGTGTCAATCGGCAGATATGCTGCACAATACGCGAGAACTGCGGTCTACCCCTTCCCCGTGCGCTCCACTCAATCGTCTGTCGGTCCGATCTGGTACTGACCTCGACCCATCACTGC
>JBBSFO010000087.1:0-11774 GCA_038238655.1 Thermomicrobiales bacterium
CGACGACAAACTTCCGCTCTCCAGCCTGCTTCGATGCGCTTTCGATGTCGTCCATTACCTGCTTCGATGTCTTCTGTCCAGCGATCACCGCCTGCATGCCCTGGTAGATCGCCTCCTCCACCTGGGGTGTGAACAGCACGCGCGTGGTGCCGGTCGGTTGCAGCTTGAGGAACTCCGGATACAGCGGGTCCTTGAGCGACTGCAACTGGTACGCGATCGCGTCGGCGGGGATCGGGCCATTCGGTGAGATGCCGAGCGCCTTACTGTACTCGATCTTACCCCACGCACCGGTGATCGCCTTGACCATCTCGTAGGCGATTTCGGGATTCTTGCCCTTGCTATTCACGGTAAGAGTCATCCCCACCGAGCTGAGTACGGGTTTTGGGCCGCCACTCTTAACCGACGGGAAGGGGAAGATGCCGAGATCGAAGTCGGGTGGCAACGCCTGCCGGAGCGACGTACGCAGCCATTGGCCACCCCAGAACATCGCCGCTTTACCGGTGCTAAAGACGGAGATCGCATCAGGTTCCTTGATGCCGACGGCACCCTTGATAATGAGGTCGGAATGCATAATGGATTCCGCAATCCCGGCCGCTTCCACCAACTCAGGGCCATTCCACGGCGCCTTGCCGAGGTCGGCATCCCGCATCAGCTTGTCCACCTGCAAGCCGCCAACGGTGGTATAGAAGGGGAACACCGGGGCATTCCGGTCTTGGCCCCACGTAACGACCATCGGCGCGATGCCCTTGCCGTTGAAAATCGGCGCAAGTTTCTTCAGATCATCCAGCGTCTCGGGAACCTGCGCGTTGTTCTGCGCGAATATCTTCTTGTTGTAATACACGACGACGGTATTCGTGACGAGCGGCACCGAGACCGTCTCGCTGTTCACGGTGAGCAGAGAAAGGGCATTTGGCCAGAATCCTTTCTGGAACTCCGGGTCATCCTTGAACGTCTGATTGAATCCCGTAACGCCCTTGCTGGTGTAGACGTCCACGCAATATGCGCCGGGTTCCACGGCGATGATGTCCGGGGTGCCACTCCCGGCGGCGATCGCCGCCTTGACCGCCGTTCGCTGCTCGTTCAGGCCCGGGTAGGCAGTGATTTCCAGCGAAACGTTCGGGTCGAACCGTTTCTTGTACTCCTCGGCGATGAACTTCTGCACGTCCACATGAAAGCCGTTGTAGTGCCAAAGAGAGAGCGTCGTCGGCTTGCTTGCCTTGATCTTCGGCGGCACGAACGTCGCGGGATTCGTCAATGCACCTGCCGCCGTCGTCGGTGCGAGCGTCGGCTGCGTGCCGCCGATGCCCGCACCGGTGATCGGCGTGCTCGCGCCACCGGCCGCACTCGAACCGACCGGGGCGCTCGTCGCTGCCGCCGATATGCCGGTTGTCGCCGCTGGTGCGCTCGTCGCGCCAGCAGCAGGCTTCGTCGCCGTCGCGGCGGACGATCCTCCGCCACATGCGGCGAGTACCGCACTCGCGGCCAGTGCCCCTGCGGCACTGACGGCCCCGCGCAGAAGCGATCTCCGACTGATCCGCGTGCTCGCCATCGTGCTGCCCCTTTCGGTTCTATGACGACGCGCAATTGCGCTCGTCGCTTGTCCCGCCACGCACCGCGAATAGCGCCGCCGGACGACTGTTACGACGGCTCTCATCTACCCTTCGGCCTGTCGCACGGTTTCTTTCTTATTTCAACAAGCAACTCTCCCCATCATATCCGAGCGAGGAAACCTGTCAAGAGGGTGGGCAAAAAAGCGGTGAAACGACCCAGTCACCTGCGACTTCCCCGCATACGATGCGCCTCGTATGGCATATTCGCACGTCGCGCGTTGAACGGGTAGACGCATTCGTTGTTTATTCCAATTTGATGTGCTACGGTAATGAAGAACCACACGGCATTTTGCAATGAAAGGGGTCGGCATGAAGATCAAAGCGGCCGTATTGCACGAATACCATACGCCACTCGTCGTCGAGGAAGTTGATCTCGCGGATCCCGGCCCGGGCGAGGTGCTCGTCAAAGTGGACGCGACGGGTGTCTGCCACAGCGACCTCCACATCATTGACGGCGAATGGGGTCGGCCATTGCCGATGGTGCTCGGCCACGAGGCCGCCGGCACGGTCGTCACCTGCGGCGAAGGCGTCACGCAGTTCGCGCCAGGCCAGAAGGTGATCTTCTCTTTCCGGCCAAACTGCGGCGAGTGCTTTTACTGCCACCAGGGCCATCCTGTGCTGTGCGAGGGGCGTAACTCGGCGGTCGGGACGTTCCCGGACGGGACGACGCGGCTCTCGCTACGCGGCACGCCGATCACTCACATGGCACGCGTCGCCTCCTTCGCCGAATATGCCGTCACCCCCGCCGAGCAGCTCATCCCGATCCCGCAAGACTTCCCGATGGCGGTCGCGGCGCTGATCGGTTGCGCGGTGATGACAGGCGTCGGCGCGGTGATGAACACCGCGCGCGTGCAGCCGGGGAGTTCGGTCGCGGTGATCGGTTGCGGCGGTGTGGGGCTGAACGTCATTCAGGGGGCGCGCCTCGCGGGGGCGAGCAAGATCATCGCCATTGATCTGCGGGAGAACAAACTCGAATACGCGCACCGCTTCGGGGCGACGCACTTCATCAACGCGAGCGAAAGCGACCCGGTGCAGCAGGTGCGGGCGCTCACTGCGGGGCGCGGCGCGGACTACACCTTCGAGGTGATCGGCCACGGCAAGACGATCCGGCAGGCGGTGGACGCCGCCCGCCCACGCGGCACGGTGACGATCGTCGGTATGGCGCCGGACGGCGAAGAAACAAACCTCAACGCCTGGGCGCTCGCGGCGCACGAGAAACTGATCTGCGGTTCGTGGTACGGCTCCGCACATCCGCGGGTGGACCTCCCACGGATGGTGGATCTCTACCTCGGGGACAAATTGGAGATTGACGCGCTCATCAGCCGGACATACCGGCTCGACGAAATCAACGAGGGCTTCGATCTCCTCCGGCGCGGCGAGGTCGCGCGTGGTGTCATCATCATGGAATAGCGCCCCAGATAAAGGAGATCAGCAATGCCGGGTAGCCGCCCGCCGAATATTCTCTTCGTCATGGCCGACCAACTGAGCGCCCTCGCCACCGGGCCGTACGGCAACCGAGATGTCCTGACGCCGCATATGGACCGGATGGCCGCGCACGGCGCCGTCTTCGAGCGAAGCTACTGCAACTCGCCCTTGTGCGCCCCTTCTGGACCGGATGGCCGCGCACGGCGCCGTCTTCGAGCGAAGCTACTGCAACTCGCCCTTGTGCGCCCCTTCGCGCGCCTCGATGATGACCGGTCAGCTTTCCGGTCGCCTGCCCGTCAACGACAACTCCGAGGAGCTGCCCGCGAGCGCGCCAACCTTCATCCATCACCTCCGACACTCCGGCTACCACACCTGCCTCGCGGGCAAGATGCACTTCGTCGGCCCGGACCAGTTGCACGGTTTCGAGGAGCGGCTGACCACGGACATCTATCCCGCCGACTATATGTGGACGAAGTACTGGCCGGTGCAGGGAGACCCGCCCCGGCGCATCGGCGCGCCCGGCGACCGGGAAGTCGGCCCCAGCTACGACCGGCAGATGGCGCAGATGGTCACGGAATCCGGCCCGATCGCCGGGTCGTACCAACTGGAATATGATGAGGAGGTGCATTTCCGCGCGCTGGAGCGGCTGCGCCGACTGGGGCGGCGGGAAGGCGAATCCGCCGCGCAGCCGTGGTTCCTCTGCGTCTCCTACACGCATCCGCACGACCCGTACGTGGCAACGCACGAGTATTGGGATCGCTACGAGGGGCGGGAGATTGCGATGCCGGAGCCGCCGCCGCCCGGCTACACACCGCACGCCTCCGACATCTGGGTCAACACCTACCACGGCGTCGATCGCGTTGCGCCGACCCGCGAGGATGTCTCCCGATCCCGCCGGGGCTATTACGCGAACACGAGCTACATTGACGACAAATTGGGCGCGCTCGTGGGCGCGGTGGAACGCCTCGGCATGGCCGACAACACCATCGTCGTCTTCACGAGCGACCACGGCGACCAGATCGGCGAGCACGGCATGTGGTTCAAGCGGATCTGGCACGAGCACGCAACGCGCGTCCCGCTCATTGTCACGGGGCCGGGCGTGCAGGCAGGGCTACGAGTCGCGGAGAATGCCTCGCTCGTGGACCTTTTCCCGACGCTACTCGAACTCGCGGGTGTCGCGCTGCCGCCTAATAGCGAGGAGTTCCTACCCGCACGCGATGGTAACAGTGTCGCGCCTTTCCTGCGCGGCGAACGCCCGGAGAACTGGCCGGATCGCGCGATCATCGAGAACAACAGTGAGGGGACGATTAAGCCGATCCGCGCGCTCGTCAAGGGCCAATACAAATATGTCTACGTCCACGAGCGTCCGGACCAACTCTTCGACCTGGAGCGCGACCCGCACGAATGGCGGAACATCGTCGGCGATCCGGCGTATCGCGATGTCGCGGCGGCATTGCGCGCGGAGTTGATGGCGGATTGGGATCCCGCCGAAGAAGAGCGGCGCGTCCTCGCCAGCCAGTTGCGGCGCACCTTTCTGAAGGAAGCGCTCTTCCGGGGAGCGTATACGCCATGGGACTATCAGCCGACCTTCGACGCCACCCGGATGTGGGTGCGCCGCACGTCTAACCGCCAATGGGACCCGAACCTCGGTACGGAGGGTTGAGCGAGGTCAGACGACGGGGATCGCCGTTCCCGTCGCTGCGCGCTCGATTTCCTCTTCGCCCCGCACGGCGAGGATGTTGGAGTGCGTGAGGGGGGCATGGAAGAACTCGCGGAGCGCCAGCGTGGCCGCGCCGATGACTGGGCCATCCGTGAGCGTGCTCACCTCGATGCGGACAACATCCCGGAGTGCCGGCGAGATGCGCTGCCGCACCGCAGCGCGCACGGGATCGAGAAGCAGGTCGCCCGCCTTCGCCATCTCGCGACCGATCACGATCATCTGCGGATCGAGCGCATGGATGATCGTCACGATGCCGACGGTCAGGGCGCGCGCGACGTCATCCATCACGCGCACGGCGAGCGCGTCGCCGCTCCGCACGGCCGCAATCAGCATGTCAAGGGTCAGATCGTCCTCGTCCCGCATCATGGCACGGATCGCGGACGGCTCGCCGATGGCGAGGGCGGCACGGACCGAACCGAGCACGCGCGGCACCGCCACATGGGTTTCCAGGCAACCATAGTTCCCGCAGACGCAGCGCGGCCCGTGCGCGTTGATAGGGATATGCCCGAGGTTCCCCGCGAAATCGTGCTCGCCCCGGTAGAGATCGCCATCGAGCACCAGCGCTGCGCGGACGCCCGTGCTGATGTTGAGGAGGACGAAGTTGCCCATCCCCTGCCCTGCCCCGAACCAGAGTTCCGCGAGCGCGCTGGTGTTGCCATTGTTGTCAATGCGTGTCGGCAGATTGAAGCGGCGCTCGACAGTCGTTCGCACGGCTAGATCGTCCCAGCTGCCGTACGATGGCGGTGCGAGGAACCGACCGGAATGGAAGCTGAGGGAACCCGGTGCGCCGATACCGATACCGATGACGCTGTCATGCCCGCGCGGCGCGAGGCGGTCGAAAAGCCGTTCGATCATGCCCGTCAGCATCGCGAGGAAGGCATCGTTCGTCGGCCACGGCCCCGCCGCTTCCTTGATACATTCAACAATTGTGCCCGACAAATCCACAATCGCCCCGGTGATGGACGAGCGGGTGATGTCAATCCCAAGCGTGAAGCGCGCGGATGGATTGACCTGCAAATGGATCGGCTTCCGGCCAATCCGCGCCGTGCCGTATCCCGTCTCGGTGACGAGTTCCGCCGCGATCAGCTCGTCCACGATCTTCGTGACCGTCGCCGCATTCAGCCCCGTACGCCGCGCCAGTTGGGCGCGCGCGATCGGGCTGAGCGCGCGGATGGCCTGAAAAATCGTCGCGCGGTTGCGCTGTTTCACGATGCGGTGATTCGCTCCCCGATACGCGTTCGACGACTGCACGGCGACACTCCCATCTCCTTGACAAGCTTCGCGCAGCCCATAGTATAGGCGTTCTGATTCTTGGAAGAAACAACGAACACGGACGATCGCTTCGACACTATTAAGGGAGGGGAATGCGTGCAAATCACCGAGGTCGAATCGATCACGGTACGCGTCAACCATCGGGGTGATTGGCTCCACGTACGCCTGACCACGGATGAGGGGCTAACCGGCATCGGTGAGGCGTCGCATGGCGGTTTCGGGCCGGAGCGGGACGCGATCGTATCCGCCGTGATCGCCTATCAATGCCAACCGCTGCTGCTCGGAGCGGACCCGCGTGCGGTGCGGGCCGCCATGCTGCCGCTCCGGTCGCTCGTGGACGGCCTTGCGACGGCAACGGCGGTCTCGGCGTGCGAGCAGGCGCTCTGGGACCTCGCCGGAAAGGCGGCGGGGTTACCCGTGTATCGCCTGCTCGGCGGTCCGGTGCGCGAGCGCATCCCGCTGTATGCAAATATCAACCGCGCGGTGGTGGACCGCGCGCCCGAGGAGTTCGCCCGCGTGGCGGCGGAGGCCGTGGCGGCGGGATTCAGCGCGGTGAAGTGCGCGCCCTTCGACGGGATGGATCGCCGCCGCGTGCGCGACCGCGACCAGCGCGAGCGGCTTGCGCGGGGTGTGGCGTCGGTTGCCGCGATCCGCGAGGCAGTCGGCACCGATGTCGAACTCTACGTTGACTGCCACAGCCATTTCGATCTGCCGACGGTGGTCGAAGTGGCGCACGCGCTCCACGACCTGGGCGTCCGATGGTTCGAGGAGCCGGTGCCGACCGAGGATATGACAGCGTTGCGGCAGGTGCGGCCACACGCTGAGGCGCTGGGGATGGACCTGATCGGCGGTGAACTCCTCTACGACCTCGCCGGTTTCTGGCCGTACCTCGACGCCGGTGTGTGGGAATGCATCATGCCTGACGTCAAGCATTGCGGTGGGATCGGGGCGCTGCTGGCGATCGCCGAGGCGGCGACCGCGCGTGGCGTCGCGGTCGCGCCGCACAATCCGAGCGGCCCCGTCTCGATGGCGGCATCAGCGCACGCAGGTGCGGCAATGCCGCACCTGCGTGCGCTCGAATACGCCTGGGGCGAAGTCCCCTGGCGCGCCGAACTCACCACACCCCCGGAACGAATCGAGGACGGCATGTATCTCCTGCCGACGGCACCGGGCCTCGGCGTCACGCTGCATGACGGGGTGGTCGCTGCCCACGCGAAATGATGTTAGTGCCCTTCGCGCTCGCGCGCTTCGACGGGCGCGGGTTCGAACGCTGCCGGCGCGGGCGTGTACGGAATCTTCACTCCACCGACCAGCACCGCTGCCGCGCCGCCGTTCGCGTCGAGCAACCGGCGCTGATCCGCCTTCGCCTGCGTGTCCACGGCGTCGGGATCGCAGATCGCCCGTAAGGCGCGCTCGCAGGCAACTAGCACACTCGCGTGTGCCGGGTCAGTAGCGAGGTCGCGACATTCCCATGGGTCACGTTCCATGTCAAAGAGCTGCGGCGGATAGCCGCCCGCGTAGTAAACGTATTTGTACCGCCCAGTGCGCAGCATGAAGACGCCGCTTGGCGAGAAGATCGCATGATATTCGCTAAAGACGGTGCGGTCGCAGTCCACGTCCCGTGCTATCTGCCAGAGTGAGCCACCCGGTAGGTCCGCGTCCTCGGGCGCGGGCGACGCGCCGACCGCCTCCACGATACTCGGGAAGCTGTCCAGCAGCGAAACATTCGTCGTACTGACTTTCCCTTCGGGCACATCGGGCCCCGCGACGATCATCGGCACGGCGCAGCAGCCATCGTACATCGCACTCTTCCACCACAGGCCGTGCTCACCCAGTTGCTCGCCGTGGTCGGAGGTGTAAACGATCCGCGTGCTTTCTCGCAGACCCGCCGCATCGAGCGCCTCCAGCACGATGCCCACCTGCGCGTCCATGAAGGAGACGAGGCCGTAGTACGCGGCCATCGCGGTGCGAATCGTCCCCTCATCAATCGGATCGTCCAAACCCTGCTGACGGCGCATCGTCTCCAACACCGGGTGGCGCGGCCATTCCTCCGAGCGCCACTGGATGGGCAGCGGTAGCGACTCCGGAGGATACAAGTTAAAGAACTCCTCCGGCGCGACGAGCGGGAAGTGCGGCGTCACGAACGAGGCCATCAGGCACCACGGCGTATCGTATCGCCCGGCCTCCTCGCGCAGCCAACGGGCGCTCTCCTGCGCCACCGCGCGGTCATAGCGGGTATATTCGGACTCGCCCGCCCGCGCCTCGTAGACCTGATGGCGGCTCTGCGGACGGACGGGCATCGCGGCCCGCAGCAATCCGTAGAGATCGCCGACCCCCTCCAATACATGCATCGGCAGGCGTTCGTCCGGAAAGCCGTTCGGGTCACTCGCGGAGCGGTAATGAAGCTTGCCGACGGTCGTGACATGGTGGCCCTGTGCGGTCAGTCGGTGCCCCCAACTCGCGGCCTCCGCCCCGGTGTACGGTGAGGCGTTGTCCCACGCGCCGATTGTGAAGGCATACCGCCCGGTTGCGAAACTGGCGCGCGAGGGGACGCAGATCGGCGTGGAGCAGTATGCATGGGCGAAGCGCGTGCCCCGTGCCGCCAGTGCGTCAATGTTCGGCGTCCGCACCACCGGATTGCCGTAGCACCCGGTGACGTGAGGGCTGTGCTGGTCGGACATGATGTACAGGACATTCGTGGGCCGTATCGTCACGTTTCGTCGCTCCTTTTTGTTGGTGGCACAGGCTTTCCAGTCTGCATTCCGCTCACAGACTAAACCGACGCCACCGGATGTGTATCCGCCATCGCGATGCACTCACGCGTCGGGATGGTCAGGTAGACCGTGGCGCCGGTGTCGAACACCGTGCGGTAGTCGGACTCCACATGGAGCCGCACACCGGCGACATCAACACGGTAGTCCACGAGGTTGCCGAGGAAGGTCGTCTCCGCGATGACGCCACGTAGCACATTCTCCCCCGTCGCGGGTTCGGCGGCGCTCAGGCGGATTGCCTCGGGCCGGATCACGAGCGTCACTGCATCGCCCACGCAACGTGTGCCGTCGTGGAGGGTGGCCGCGAGCGCGTGCCCGGCGCCGATCTCCACGCGCGCCGGACCGCCGTCGCCCACGAGCCGACCGGGCACCGTGTTGACCGAGCCCATGAAGTCCGCCACAAAGAGGTTCGCGGGCCGCTCGTAGATTTCGCGCGGCGTGCCATACTGCTGCAACAGCCCCCCATTCATCACCGCGATCCGGTCGGAGAGCGCCATCGCCTCCGCCTGGTCGTGTGTGACGTAGACGAAGGTGATCCCCGTGCGCCGCTGGAGGTCTTTGAGTTCCACGCGCATCCGCTCGCGGAGTTTCGCGTCGAGGTTGGAGAGCGGCTCGTCGAGGAGGAGGATTTCCGGCTCGACGACCAGCGAGCGCGCGAGGGCGACCCGCTGCTGCTGCCCGCCACTCAGCATCGCCGGATAGCGCGCACCAAGCCCTTCCAGCCCGACTAAATGGAGCGCCTCGTCCACACGTCGCCGGGTCTCCGTGCGGTTCACCTTCTCGAGCTTGAGCCCGAATGCGACGTTCTCGAAGACGGTCATGTGCGGCCAGACGGCATAGTTCTGGAAGACCATTCCCATCCGCCGCTTCTCCGGCGGCACGACGCCCTTCGCGGAGGAGATCACGACGCCGTCCACGGCCACCTCGCCCCTATCCGGTGTGAGGAACCCCGCGAGGATGCGTAGCGTCGTTGTCTTCCCGCAGCCGGACGGCCCGAGGAGCGTAATGAACTCTTTGTCCTGCACGTCGAGATCGAGACCCGCGAGAACGGGATTGCCGCCGAGCCGCTTCGAGAGTCCGTTGATTGCGATCCGCGCCACCGCGCACCCTCCTTTTATCCTGTTGGGATTTCCCGCGCGACCGGCGCACCGTTTTTGCCGCTGAGCCACTGCAACAGCAGGCTCATGATGAGGATGACGCCAATCGTGAAGACCGCGAGCGCCGACACCGCCTCCAACTGGCCAAGATCGTTCAGCCGGAAGATCGCTACCGCGATCGTTTCGGTGCCGCTTGTGTAGAGCAGGATCGTCGCACTCAACTCGCCAAGTGCCGGGATGAAGACGAGAAGCCAGGCGACGATCAATCCCGGACGGATGAGGGGAACGAGGATCAGTCGCATTGTTTGCAGCCACGAGGCATTCGTGATCCGTGCCGCTTCTTCAAGAGACGGATCCACCTGCCGCACCGCCGCGCTCGCGCTCCGCACGGCGAGCGGGATGAAACGCGCAACGTAGGCGATGAAAAGGATCCAGATCGTCCCGTAGATGCGGAAGGGTGGCCGGATGAAGGCTTGGATCATCCCAACCGCCAGCACTGTTCCCGGCAAACCGAGCGGCAGGATGGCGAGGTAATCGAGTGCGCGCCGCCCGCGCATCGTCGTCCGCTGATCAATGTAGGTGATCAGAAGGCCGAGAAGCGCGGTGGCGGTCGCTGCGCCGAAGGCCAGCTTGAAACTGTTGAGAATTCCCCGACGCGCGATCTGGTTGCCGATGAGCGCCGTATGGAAGTTGTGTAGCGTGAAATTCCCCGGTGTCGGCGCGGCGGTCCAGGATTTGCTGAAGGCTGCGAGGACGAGCACGGTCAGCGGGAGGAGCGCGCTAAAAAGGACGACAACGAGGCAGACAGCGAGCAATCCCCACCGCCACCCACCGAGACGTGCGGTCCGCGTGCGTACGCCCCGGCCACTGACCGTCACGAACGATCGCCGCTCCAGGTACCGCCGTTGCACCGTGAGACCGATCACCGTCAAGATAACCAACATCAGCGAGAGCGCTGAGGCGTCCGCAAAGCGCGGCGGGTAGCTGCCCAGCGTGCCGTAAATGCGCGTTGGCAGGAAGACGATCTTCGCGGGCGAGCCGAGGAACGCTTGTGGGCCGAAAAGGGCGAGCGACTCGACCGCCGCGAGGAGCGCGCCGCCCGTGATCGCCGGGGCGACGAGCGGGAGCGTCACCCGGCGAGTGATCGTCCAGCGGTTCGCGCCGAGGATTTGCGCCGATTCTTCGAGCGGTGCGTCGAGTGTCTGAAGCGCGCCGTGTGTCAGCAGATAGACAAAGGCGAAGACGTGGAGGGAGATGACAAAAATGATCCCGCCCATGCCGAAGATGTTGATCGGCCCCGTCTGAAGGCGAAACACCCATTTGAGCAGGCGGTTGATGTACCCCGCGTTCGGGCCGAGCAGGATGATGTAGGCGAGCGTCGTCAGATACGGCGGCGTGATGAACGAGAGAGCGACCATCGCGTGGATGAAGCGGCCCAGCGGCATGTCCGTGCGCGCTGTCGCCCAGGCAAGCGGCACACCGAGCACGACACTACCGATCCCCGTGCCGAGCGCGAGGATCAGGGTGTTCTTCACCGGCGCGACGTTGCGCGGCTCGGTGAAGACCGTGGTGATATGCCGCAATGTCTGTTCCTGCGGGATGCCGATCGCGCCCAGCAGGAGCCAGAGGAGCGGATAACCGACGACGACGAGGAGCGTGAGCGCGGCGACGCCGAGAATCACCCCCGGTACACTCACGTGCGGCACGCCTAGCCTGAACGCGCGCGCCTCGTGTCGAGGTACGTCGGTTGTGGCATCCATCCCCATAATCGCTCCCCCGGAATGACGGTGGCGTGGGCGTCACGCAGCGGGACGCCCGCCGGCCGGATCCCCCCCCCCCCGGGAGTTAATCGTTTTTTTGGGGTCCCGGGGGGGTCTTA
>JBBSFO010000088.1:0-11759 GCA_038238655.1 Thermomicrobiales bacterium
CATTATTGAGAGAGCGGATCATCCCAGCGACGTAACGAAAAAGGGTAGTTACAGCCACGCATGCATCTGCTCCATCGTCAGATTGCTGCCGCAGACGATTGTGCCGACAAGCCGCTCGCGGAACACTGCGGGGTGTTCGAGGATCGCGGCGACGCCGACCGCGCCGGACGGTTCCACGACCAGCCCGGCGTGGCGGCGGAGCAGGCGCATCGCCGCGATGATCGTCTCGTCGGGCACGAGGAGCGCATCGTCCACGAGGCCGCGCAGGTCGGCGAGCGCTTCGGGGACCGGCACGCGCACGCCGATACCGTCGGCGATGGTCTCCATCCGCTCGTAAACGATCACTCGACCGGCACGCCACGATTCGACCATCGCGGGCGCGCCGGTGGACTGTACGGCAATCACCCGTGTCTCTGGGCTGCGGGCTTTGATGACCCTGGCGATCCCCGCGAGCATCGCGCCGTTGCCGAGCGGCACGAGCAGCGTGTCGAAATGCTCGGGGAACGCGAGAAGTTCAAGCCCGATCGTGCCTGCCCCTTCCCCGGTGGTAGGATCGAGACTATCCTCGATCATCCGCGCACCGGTTTGCGCCGCGAAACACTTCGCTTCGATCTTCGCGGCGTCAAAGTCCTCGCCGTGCAGCGCCACATTCGCGCCGAGCGCGCGCATCCGTTCGACCTTGAAGGCGTTCGCGTTAACGCTCGCGTAGACCGTCAGCGCGAGGCCGCGTTTGCGGCAGGCGTACGCCATGGCCTGGCCGAAATTTCCCGCACTGGCACAGACGAGGCGCGCATCGGTGGGGAGTTGGGAAACACAATAATCCGCGCCGCGCCCTTTGAACGAGCGAAGCGGGTTGAGCGTCTCGATTTTGAGCACGAGCCGCACACCCAACGCATCGCTGAGTGGTTCGCACACAAACTGTGGCGAGTGCAGGAACAGTGGATCAATGATGCGCGCCGCGTGCTCGATGCGTTCGAGCGACAGGCGATGGCGCAACGGTATCATGTGCGTTTGCTGCATCACTTGTTCCTTTCCACGCACGAAACTGTATCACGCGGCGGGGTGGTTGTCGTGTCCGATGCGTTGCGGGATACTTGCCGATGCGGTGGCTCGCTGCTGCGCCACCGGACGATGCAACGTCGCATGGTCCACCCTCGGAAAGGACGCTCTTCGTGTCTGCTCTCCATCCGTTCATTGCCGCCTCGGTGGTGGGCGATCTCGGCTCGCTGATCGCCCAGGCGGTCTTTGCCTTCGCGCTCCTCCTGATCGCCATCTGGGGCCAGATTTCGCAGGGGAACCGCGCCCTTAAGATGGGGCAGGACATCGCCTTCGGCTTCTTCGCCTTGTTTATCTGGTTCATCGGCGTCGCGCAGATGATCGCCGGGCAGGTGAGCGGCCTCGCCCTCGTGATCGTCACGATCCTGATGGGCACCGCGCTTTTCGACCGGATTCGCGCGGTGACATGGGCGCGCGTCCTGCCAATTGAGCCGGAAAGCCGGATGCACATGCTCGGCCTCGTGTGCCTGCTGTTCGCGATTGCCGTCTTTTTCCTCGCGTCGGCGAGCGTCGCCGAGCCAATCGGCACGCCGACCGACCGCGCCAGCGTCTACGATCCCGGACTGCCGCGCGCCGCGAGTGGCATCGTCTGGGGTGGTTTCGATCCGCTTCCCGCGCCTCGCAAGAATATGGGTGTCGTCGCGGTCGGCAGCATGCTCTATGTCGTCGGCGGCGATGACGCGCATGGCCCGACGAGCAGCGTACTCGCCTACGATACCGCCGTGCGAGACCAGCCGGTCGCGGGGAAAGTGCCGCAGTGGGCGACGAAAGCGTCGCTGCCAGAGCCGCGTGCCAACCTCGCCGTCGCCGTGCTCGATGGAAAAATCTACGCCGTCGGTGGCGAGCGAGACGGTGTGCCCGTTGCGACCGCCGCCGTCTACGACACCGCGACGGACACGTGGGGCGCGCTGCCTCCGCTCCCAGAAGGCCGTACCGATCTTGCAGCGGCGGGCGCGAATGGCAAGCTCTACGTCCTCGGCGGCACGACGGTTGCGGGTTCCCCACCGAAGCGGTCCGGCCTCCCGACCGTCTCCGTCTATGATCCAGCGACCAAACAATGGTCCGCCGCCCCGGCGATGCCGACCGCACGGAGCGGCCTGGCGACGGTGACGGTCGGGAACATGGTCTACGCGCTCGGCGGGCAGCAGGACGGCGTCAGCCTGAAGACGGCGGAGCGATTCGACCCGCAGACGAATGCATGGTCCGCACTCGCGTCGATGCGCGACGCGCGCCGGAACCTCGCCGCGACGAGCCGCGAGAATACGATCTACGCGGCGGGCGGCATCGGCACGGCGGAATCTTCCAATACACTCCAAGTCTTCGACATCGCCGCGAACAAGTGGAACGATGGCCCGGACCTTGTCGCAGGCAGTTCCGGCCTCGGCTTCGCAGCGGTGAACGGCAAACTGTACACCGTCGGCGGCGCGAAGGACCAACTGGGGCAGATCGTCCCGCACGGCGGCCTCCTGTTCACGATTGGTGAGTCGCTAATCGTCGCCGCGCTCGGCCTCGTCTTCGTCGGCGTCGGCGTGCGACGGACACGCAAAATTGCGGTGGCGAAAGCGGCCTCGGCACGGTCGCTGGCGGCAAATCGAGGCGTGATTGCCACGAGCACAGCGGTCGAGGAAAGCGGCGAGCAGTTCGTCGGTGGCGTGCGCTTCATGTGGCGGCGGTCGCCCGACGAAATCCGCGCCCGTCTCGGCCTCGCCGCCCCGACCCCGCTCACGCTCTTCGTCGCGGTCGTCACCGCAGCCGTGCTCGTCGGTGTGGCGGTAGGTGGGCAGTGGCTGACGGCCCTGCTTTCGCCAACGATCGCGGAGAATGTGCACCGCATCAACGATCAGGCGCTTGCCAATATCGGTGGCCTCGGTGCGGCGGCGGTTGCGGCGGTTCTGCTCGGTATCGGGGAGGAATTGCTCTTCCGGGGTGCGATCCAGCCGCGCTACGGCGTCTTCCTCGCCGCGCTCGCCTTCGCTGCGCTGCACACGCAGTACGGCTTCCCGCTCGCGCCACTGACCGTCTTCGCAGTCGGCCTCGTGCTCGGCATCGCGCGACGGTACACGAACACGACGAGCGCGATCCTTGCGCACGTCCTGTTTGTTGTTGCGATGATAACCCTCGTCGCAACGCGCGTGTGGACAGGGTAGAAAGTGCGCAGACTGCGAAGAGGAAACTGATTGAACCACAGAGGCGCAGAGACGCAGAGAACACAGAGAAATACGGGGATGTAAAAACCATCTCTTTGTATCGCCTCTGTGTCCTCTGCATCTCTGCGATCTCTGCGTTGACTTGGTTTCGATTCTGAATGTGGGACGGCAATGATGCAGACATGGCAGGCGGCGGTGCGCGAAAATGCAATGCTGTCCGCGCTCCTGCGGCTGACGGAGGAGCCGTGCTATCTCGTCGGCGGAGCGGTGCGTGATCTCCTGCGGGGCGAAACGCGCATTGCGGATTGGGATATCCTCGTCCCGCGCGACGCGATCGCGATTGCCCGTCGCTTCGCGGACGTCATCGGCGGTTCATTCGTCCCGCTGCATGACGCACAGCCGACCGCGCGCGTCGTGCAGGCAGGTCAGCAGTACGATTTCACCCAGTACCGTGCTGAAATGCTGGAAGACGACCTGCGGCGGCGCGATGTTACGGTCAATGCGCTGGCCATGGACCTTCGTGCGTTGCTCGTCGGCGATGTGACCGTCATTGATCCCTGTGGCGGCGCTGCGGACCTCGACGCCCGTCAACTACGGCCCTGTGCGCCGGACGCTTTTCGCCATGACCCGCTACGCGCCATCCGGCTCTACCGCCTCGTCGCGACGCTCGGCTTCGCACCGACCGACGAAGCGGAATCACGCGCGGCAGCCGTTGCCGCTGCAGTACCCGCCATCGCACCGGAGCGGGTGACGGACGAACTTGCCCGCCTTTTCGCTGCCCCCCACGCCGTGCCCGCCATCGAAGGGATCGTGCGGAGCGGCTTATGGGAAGCAATCGTGCCGGAGGCGAGCGCCGGGCGGGGCATGACACAAAGTCGCAATCATCATCTCGATGTGTTCGACCACGACGCGGCGGCATCCGTCGCGGTCGTCGGCTTCCTCAACACGCTAGACGATTGGGCTGTGCCCGATGCCGACGACTTCCGTGCCTGGCTCGATACCGCGCTCGCCGGGGAGCGAAAGCGCCGATGGATCGTCCCGCTCGCCGCGTTGCTGCACGACGCTGCGAAACCGGACGTGCATACGGTCGGGCCGGAAGGGGAACCGATGTTCCCGTGGCACGAGCAGGCGGGCGGACGGCTCGCGGGTCGGATCGCCGAGCGATTGCGCCTTTCTCGTGCAGAACATCGCCTGCTCATCGCTGCGATCCGCCAGCATGGTCGGCCAAACGATCTGCAGAAACACGGGCCGGAGCACGCTGTTCGCCTCATGGCGGTGCTGGGCGATACCGCGCCCGCCAGTATCATGGTGGCGATGGGCGACCGGGCGACGGCGCGCGGCCCGAACCGGCCGCGCGCCGTTGTCGCAGGGGATAGTGCCTTTCTGCAAGGTCTGCTGCGCGATTCCTTCCGCAGATACACCCCGCTCCTCGCCACGCCGCCGCTCGTCGGTGGCGACGACGTGATGCGCGCGCTCGATCTCCGCCCCGGCAAGGAAATCGGTCGCATCCTGCTCCGCCTCCGCTGGCGTCAACTCGCCGGCAAATTAACCGACGTGGACGGTGCGCTACAAGTCGCGGCGGAACTGCACGGATTGTAACTTTCGAACAGAAACCGGAGAAAGGGGTGCGGCTCTTCCTTTTTCGTACTTTTTGTCACTTTGTGGTTCACGTCTCATCCGTCTCTCCGTCTTCGCGGTTTCCCGGCTTCGTCTATCCGGTACAGGGATGCTATGCTGCATGAACGTGACGATAGCAGATGAAGGAGGGGGCGATGGTGACGGAAGAGGCAGGAGCGGGCGCACCGGCGTGGCCGAAGATGGTCGCGGTGATCGGTGCGGGGACGATGGGGTTGGGCGTGGCGGAGCAATTCGCGGCGGCGGGGGTGACGGTGCGGATCACCGACCGCTCGCCCGAGGCAACCGCGCTGGCGTACGACCGGCTGATGCAGCGCGTCCGGGGCCATGCCGCTGCCGGGATCGTGCCGCCCGAGGCCGTCGAGCGGTGTGCGGCGGTCACCGCGCACCCCGATCTCGCCGCAGCGGTAGCGGATGTGGACTTCATCTTCGAGGCCGTGTTCGAGCAGCAGGAATTGAAGCACGACGTGCTTGCCCGCCTTTCCAAAGCGGCGCGCTCGGACGCCGTAATCGTCTCGAACACCTCCTCGTTCCCGATTGACGACCTCGCAGAGCATGTCCTGAATGCCGAACGGTTTCTCGGCCTGCATTGGTTCAACCCGCCCGAATGGACGCCCGGTGTCGAGGTCATCCCACACGACACAACTGACCCCGCCGCCGTCACGAAGGTCGTGGACTTCCTGCGCGCGATCGGCAAGCGCCCGGTGGTCGTCCGAAGTGCGCCGGGCTTCGTCGCGAACCGCATCCAGAATGCCTTGTTCCGCGAGGCGCTCGCCTGCGTCGAAGACGGTCTCGCCTCACCGCGCGAAGTGGACGAAGTCTGCCGCAGCACGTTTGGCTTCCGCATGCCCTTTTTCGGGCCGTTCTTGATCGCCGACATGGCCGGCCTCGATGTCTGGGAAAGCGCCGCCGGGACGATGGAGCGCGCCTACGGCGAGCGATTTCGCATGCCGCAGATCCTCCACGATCTCGTCTCCCGGGGTCGCCTCGGCACCAAAACCGGCGCGGGCTTCTTCACCTACACCCCCGAGGAACGCGACCAACTCCTGCTGGAGCGCGACCGCCGCTACGCCGCCCTGAACGAACTCCTTGCCCGCCTCCCCCCCGTCGTCGCCGGCACGGACGAAACAGAGAAACCAAAATAACCGCAGAGACGCAAAGGACACAGAGATCGCAGACAGGACGCGAAGAGGAAGAAGAAATAGAATACCCTTCGTTCCTATTCTCTTTCTCCTCTCCGCGGTCTCTGCGTCCTTTGCGTCTCTGCGGTTCAATCGTTTTCAGTTAGGAGGGGTTGCTGTGGCGAGGTTGAAGATTGGAATTATCGGGTGCGGGGCGATTGCACAGATCCAGCATTTGCCGCACTTGCGCGAGTTGAATGACTTGTTTGAGATCGGCGGTCTTGCAGACCTTTCGCCGAAACTGCTGAACGTCGTCGGAGAGGAATATGGCGTGCCGCCCGAGCGGCGCTACCTCGATTATCGGGAGATGGTGCGGAGCGATATTGATGGCGTGATCGTCTGTCCTTCCGGCTCGCACGCCATACCAACCATCGTCGCTGCCGAGGCGGGCAAGCATGTCCTCGTTGAGAAGCCGATGTGCACGACCGCTATCGAAGCGGAGGAGATGGTCGCGGCGGCGGAGAAGGCGGGCACGATCCTGATGGTCGCATACATGAAACGGCACGAACCCGCCTATCAGTTCGCGCAGGCGCGCGTCGCCGAGATGTCCGATATTCGGTTTATCCAGATCAACCACCTGCACCCGGACAACGATCTGCATACGGCGGAATTCAAAGTCCATCGCTTCGACGACATCCCGGCAGGCGTCCGCAAGCAGTCGCGTGCCGACCACGATTTCCTCGTCGGCGAGGCGCTCGGCTTCCGACCGGGCATGCTGCCACAGGAGATAAACAATGCCTACAGCATCATCCTCGGCAGCATGATCCACGACATCGGCAACCTGCACGGTCTCTTCGGGCCACCCGCGCGCGTCCTTAGCGCCGAAATCTGGGCGAACGGTCGCGCGATCAGCACCGTCCTCGAATACGCGGACGGCAAGCGCGCCGTCTGCTCCTGGGTGGACTTGCCGGAACTCTGGGACTTTAAGGAGACACTGGAAATCTACGGCTCCCGCGAGCGCGTGCTCGTCTCCTTCCCAACCGGCTTCGCGCGTGGTCTGCCGTCGTATGTCACGCTGCATGGCATGGACGCCGACCGCACCGCGTGGCGCAGGGAATACGCTTGGCACGACAATCCGTTCAAGCTCGAACTGATCCACTTCGGCCACTGCATCCGCACCAGCACGCAGCCGATTACACCGGGGCGCGATGCAGTCGCCGATGTCCGCCTCGTCGGCGACATAGTCAAAGCGTACCTCAAGACGAAGGACTGAGGACTGAGGGAAAATATTCCCCCTTCCCCGTGGGGAAGGGGGTCCGGGGGTTAGGGCGATGGAAGTTTTCGATTACCGCACCGATGTCAAGAACGTCTTCATCACGCCGGAGATGCGCGCGCGCATCATGCGGATGGAACCGGGCGCGATCAGCCCCGGCCACACGCACGACCTGGGGCACGAGGTTTTTCTGGTTTTGGATGGCTACGCCGAGTTCACGATCGAGGGCGAAACCGCCATCCTCGGCCCCGGCCAGCTCTGCTTCGCCCGCGCCGACGAGTGGCACGAGGTGCGCTGCGTCGGGGACAAGCCGATGACGATGTACCTTTCCGTCACGCCGCATCTGGAGCCGACGCACACGCAGTGGGATCACGAGGGCGGCAGCAAACTCCCCTTCCGCTACGGCGCATCCACCCGGCCCGAGCGGCTGGCGCGCAGCGAGCCGCTGGAGCCGATCGAAACGCTCCTCGCCCGCCATCTCGCTGCCTCCCATGCCCTCGCGGACGCTTCGGTCGCAAACGCCACCGCACAGGAATCTGCTGCTGCCAACCTCCGCACTGCGACTGCCGCGCGCGACAAAGCCGCCGCCAAAGCCGCCATTGACGCGATGTGGGCCTCGATCTACACGACCTACAAGCAGTTGCAGGAGATGGAATTGGCCTGGAACGAACTGTCGCCAGCGGTTGCGGGCGAGTAAACGCCCCCTTCCCCTGGCCCCTCCCCCGCTGCGGCGGGAGAAGGGCCTGCCCTCATCCCAGCCGCTTGTTCAGCCGCGGGTCGAGGAAGTCGCGCAGAGTGTCACCGAGCAGGTTAGCGGCGAGGACGGTGACGGCGATGGCGGTGCCGGGGAAAACGGCGAGCCACCATGGGGGCTTGAACGACTGCGCCAGTACGCCGCCGAGCATGTTGCCGAGGCTCGCCGTCGGGGGCGGCACGCCGACGCCGAGGAAACTCAAGGATGCCTCCGCGAAGATCGCCGCACCGAGGTTGAGCGTCGCAATCACCAGGAGCGGCGCGATACACTGCGGCGCGACCTGCCGGAGCATGATGCGCGCAGGCGACGCGCCGACGCACTTTGCCGCCTCGACAAATGCCGTTTCTTTCGTCGCCAGCACGACCGAACGCGTGATGCGTGTCGCGAGCGGAATCTGCGTGACGCCGACCGCGATAATCACGGTACGCAACCCCGGCCGCAGACTGACCGACAACAGCAGCGCGAGGATTAGCGTCGGGAACGAGGTGAGCACTTCGATCAGTCGCTGGCTGATGATGTCGTACGCGCCGCCGATGTAGCCGCTCGTCACCCCCCAGAGTGTGCCGATCGCCGCGCTGAGCGCCACCGACGAAATACTGACGACGAGGCTGATCCGCAGCCCATAGATAATCCGCGAAAGCACATCGCGTCCGAGGCTGTCCGTGCCGAGCCAGTGCTGCGCCGACGGCGGATGCCGCGCGATGCCGTAGTCGTTGGTCAGCGGGCTGTACGGCGCGATCTGCGACGCGAAGATTGCCACGAGTACAAGCAGGAGGAGGAGGATCGCCGCCGCCAGCCCAAGCGGCGAGGCGCGCATGAACCGCCGGAGCGCACCTGCCAGTGCCCGCCCGGCGCTCGGCTTCGTCAGCATAACGGCTTTGCTCGTGGTGGAAATTGATGTTGCCTGGGCCATTGGGAAACCTCACCCCCGGCCCCCTCTCCATTGTGATGGAGAGGGGGAGCAGCACTGCTCAGTTCTCAGTCCTTAGTCCTTCGTCACTCGTAGCGGATGCGCGGATCAATCCAGCCGTAGCTGAGGTCCACGAGCAGGTTGATGACCGTGAAGATAATCGCATACAGGAGCACGAGATTCTGAATGACCATCCAGTCCCGCTTGGCAAGGGCCTGCACGAGATAATTGCCGAGACCGGGGACACCGAACGCCGTCTCGGTCGCCACCGCGCCGCCGAGCAAGGCGCCCATCGCTGCACCGGAGGTTGTGATGACGGGCAGGAGTGCATTACGGAAGACGTGACGGGAGATCACCATCGTTTCGCGCACGCCTTTCGCACGGGCAGTGCGCACGTAGTCCTCGCCGAGTGATTCGAGCACGGCGGAGCGGGTCATGCGGGCAAGGGCGGCAGCCAGCCCGACGCCGAGCGCGAGCGCGGGGCCGATCACCATCTGGAGGTTCTTCGCCGGGTCCTGCCAGAGTTGCACGATCGTTAGCGGCGGCCGCCAGGTGAAGACGAGGACGGTGAAGAGCACGAGCATCAGGCCGATCCAGAAACTCGGGATCGCCAGGAACAT
The DNA here is from genome assembly GCA_038238655.1 of Thermomicrobiales bacterium. GTDB lineage: Bacteria > Chloroflexota > Chloroflexia > Thermomicrobiales > JALYUS01 > JALYUS01. The sequence continues at coordinate 9,517 of JBBSFO010000088.1, forward strand.
CGTCATGAAGAGCCGGACGAGGTTGTCGAGCCACGAATTCCGCCGCGTCGCGCTGAGAATGCCGACAGGCACCCCGACAACCCAGGAGAAGATAATCGCCAGCAGGGCGTATTCCAACGTGATCGCACCGCGCCGGATAATGACATCTCGAATCGGCTCCTTGTTCCAGAAGGAGTGGCCGAGGTCGCCGTGCGCCACATCCGCAACCCAACTGACGTACTGCTGCGGCAGCGGCTTATCGAGGCCGAGGCTCGCCCGCGCGGAGGCGAGGTCTTCCTGGCTGAGCACATACTGCCCGCCCCCACCCTCATTTGCGATCACCGCAATCGGGTCGCCCGGCAGGATACGCATCGCAACGAAGATGAGTACCGTAATGCCGAAGACCGTCGGAATCGCCGTCAGCAACCGGCGCAGCAAGTAGCGTTGCACGTTCGCACACGTCCCTTCTGGTCTACCTCACCCCCGGCCCCTCTCCGTCAAGCGGAGAGGGGTGTCTTGCGCAGAATGCTGTGGTATTCAACAAACATCCGGCTCTCATGAAGGTCGCTCCCCTCTCCGCTTGACGGAGAGGGAGTCGGGGGTGAGGTTCATTTATCCAGCCATGCCGTATCTACGCGGCCCCATTCGAGTTGGACGCGCTTGTCGAGCGCCATCCCCTTGACGTACGCGCGCCACATGATCAGGTGGTCCGTGTAGCCGATGAAGAGCCATGGCGGGTCTTGGTCGAGCGCATCCTGAATCTGATTCAGCAAGTCTTTCCGCTTCGCCGGGTCAATCTCCGTATCCGCTTTCTTGAGCAAGTCATCGAACTTGGGGCTGCTGTAGCCGCCGTAGTTCTGCGAGCCACCCGTTTTGAAGTAGGTATTGCCGAGCGGGGAGAAATCCGAGATCGGGCTGCTCGGCGTGTCGAGCACGAGCGTGAACCGCCCCGCCTTCTGATCTTCGACCAGCAGCGAGCGCTCGGCCACCCGGATTTTGATCTCGATGTTCAGGGCGCGCTTCAGTTGATCCTGAATGGCGGGAGCCATCACTTCCGCGTGCGGCGGCACGGAGGCGGAGAGCAATTCGACCCCCTTGATGCCATCCGCGAACCCGGCGTCCGCGAGCAGTTTCTTCGCATCCGTGATGTCCTGCGTTTTGTCCGGGCGGTAGCCGGGGAGCGTCGCGATCATCTCGCGCGGCGTCGCGAACTCGCCGCCATGTGGCACCCAGCGCGAAAGGTCAATTTGCTCCTGCGTCTTGAATGCCTCGATCAACCCTTGCTTGTTGAGTGCGAGGTTGATCGCGCGGCGCACGCGCGGATCATCGAAGGGCTTCTGCTTCGTATTGATAATCACCTGATAGGCGCCGAAGTTGCCGACGCGGTTCGTTTTGGTAACATCCGGTTTCTTCGCGCCCTCGTCGAAGGTCTCCTTCGAGACGTTCCACGAAAGGTCCGCCTGCCCGGTGAGCACCGCCGTGCCCCGATCCGACCACGCGGGGACGTGGATCAACTCGACCGAATCGAGGTAGGGTAGGTCCTTGTTCCAGTAGTTTGGGTTCTTGACGAGCGTCCACTTCTCGGCCTCTTTGTACTCCTTGAACATGAATGGCCCGGTTCCCGGCGCAACCTGTATCTTGCGCAGGTCGTTGTTGTTCGCGTCGAGCGTCTTCTTGGAGTAGATCGCCTGCGTCGTGTCGGTCATGACGAGCAGGAAGATCGGGGATGCCTGCTTCATCGTGAACTTGACGGTCAGCGGGTCCATCGCCTCGACTTTGGCGACCGCCGAGAAGCGGTCCTTGAGCAGGCTGACGACGCCCTGCGGTGGGAAGATCATTCGATTGTAGGTGGCGACGACATCGTCCGAGGTGAGCGGCGTGCCGTCGTGGAACTGGACGCCACTGCGCAATTTGAAGGTGTAGGCGAGGCCGTCCGCCGCGACATCCCATTTCTCCGTGACATCGGGCACGATCGTCTTCAGGCCGTCCACGAGATTGAGGCGGATCAGGGTGCTGTACATGTGGCAGAGCACCGAGGCCGTCGCGCCCTGCTGCATGTCGTAGTTCGAGGTCGTGACGCCGAAGGCGATTTTGAGCGAGCCGCCGCGTTTCGGATTCGGGTCCGGCGACTTGATGATGCCGAGGTCCGTCGCCGGGGAGGCCGCCGCGGCGGTGGTGGATGCCAGGGCGACCGTCGGCGCGGGCGCGGGCGTCGGCGGAATCGGGGCCGCAGTCGCGGGCGCCGCCGGGGCGGCGGTCGCCGC
>JBBSFO010000089.1:0-11752 GCA_038238655.1 Thermomicrobiales bacterium
AAAGAACATGCCCTTGAGGTTCGTGTCGAGCGTCGCATCCCAATGTGCCTCGTCTGTCGCGAAGAAATCCTCCCAGAGCGTGATACCGGCGTTGTTGACGAGGATATCGAGGCCACCGAGCGCGTCCGCCGCTTCCCGCACCAATCGCTGACACTCCGCGACCTGGGCCACATCCGCGCCAATCGCGATGGCGTTCCGGCCGAGCGCCCGAATCTCCGTCACGACCGCTTCCGCTCCGGTGGCGTCGCGGTGGTAGTTGACCGCGACATCCGCACCCGCGCGCGCCAATCCGAGGGCGATTCCCGCACCGATCCCTTTGCTCGCGCCCGTCACGAGCGCCCGCTTCCCTGTCAGTGGCATCGCGTTCTTCCTTTTTGCTTTTTCCTTGTTGCTACGTCGTCTCGGCCTCTCGCACGCGCCGCGCAGTCATCAGGCTGGCCGGATACAGCGGCAAGCCGCGTAGGAGGAGCAGAATAAGCAGAACGGTGACGATCAGGAACGCCGCACCAATGCTGACGGCGATTTTGTCGCCCCGCCCCGCCGCTGTCGCGATACCGGAATCAATCGCGAGCGGCGCGCGCGCGGTCGCCACCCCAACGCTGATGAGGAGTTCGCCCTCAGTTGTCGGTATCTGGCCCGGCGCGGGCAGGGTGAAGGCGAGGTTTTGAAACGCGCCGCCGGTATCGGTCATCGGCACGGACTGCGCCGCAGCCGCAGCGGTCGTCAGGTCCTGAAAGGCGAGCGGATAGGCTTGATTGCCTGCGACCAGATATGCCTGCACCGGTTGGTTCGCCGGAAATCCTTGCCCGCTCGTGATGACGTACTCACCGAGCTGCACGAGCGGCGGCACGACATTCCCCTGGTTGTTCGTGATGGGAAGCAGACTCACCACCGCGCCGTTCGCGTCCCGCCGCGTCGCGGAGACGGCAATCGCCGGATCGGCGGCCGCGACACTGACGCCGAACATTGCCACCGCGAAGAGCGCGATACCGAGTATGATCCCGTTTCTCCTTCTTCGCATTCGCTGTCGCCTTCCCTTCTGCATGTGCCGCATGACGCGCAACTCATCGCACGCGATTGTACGGCAAAAACGCCCGCACCGCTGTGCGGCAGAGCGGTATCGGAGAGTAACTTCCGTCCGATTATTTCTGGCACAGAACGTGCCATTTTCCGAACATTATGCTGACTGCACGCTACGCTCGTGGCGAGTCAGAATGCGGCCACTTCGGTCGGGTGCGTATCCTGTCAGATTTGTCGCCGGTTTATCCGAGCGCGCGGCACCACGTCCTATCTCGATTTCCTCCGCATCGTGTGTGATGCGGTTGTAATGAAGACTGGTCTGAGAACGTGACGACGGACTACGTTCATCGCCCGCTCGCGCAGCGGCTGCGGCGGGGGTAGCGATGTGCGTGCCGGTATAAAGGAGGAAAGATGCAAAGGTTTCACATGCGCGCCGAACGGCGTGATCCGCTCGTTCCGTTTTCCCGTCCGCCGGACGCGTTGCCGGTGCGACCATTTGATGATGAGCCACCCGGGATAGATCGCGTTTTGGCTCAATCGCCAACCCGGCGGCGGACCTTCGATGTCGTTGTTTTGTCGCATTTGCGCTGGAACTTCGTCTTCCAACGTCCGCAGCATCTCCTGAGCCGGTGCGCGCGGCAGCGCCGGGTCTTTTTCGTCGAGGAACCGATCCTCTCGGATGGCCCGGCCCACATGGACGTCACCACCCCCCGGCCCGGTGTCTGGGTCGCGGTGCCGCACCTGCCCGAAGGCACATTGGCGCGCGAAGCCGAGGTGATCCAGCGGCGTCTGCTCGATGAACTGCTCGCCGCGCGCCGTATCCATTCTTTCGTCCTCTGGTATTACACACCGATGGCAATGGCGTTCTCACGTCATCTCGCCCCATTGGCGACAATCTACGACTGCATGGACGAACTATCCGCCTTCGCGGGCGCGCCGCCGGAGATGCACACGCGGGAGAAAGAGCTGCTGGCACGGGCCGATCTTGTCTTTACGGGCGGTCAGACGCTCTACGAAGCGAAGCGCGGTCAGCACCCCCATGTCTTCGCCTTCCCGAGCAGTGTGGATGTGGCGCACTTCGCCCGCGCTCGACATATAGTGGGTGACCCCGCCGATCAGAGCGCCATTCCCCATCCGCGTCTCGGCTTTTTCGGTGTCATTGATGAACGAATGGACCGCGATCTGCTGGCGGGCATCGCGAAAGCGCGCCCCGCGTGGCACCTCGTGATGATCGGCCCCATAGCGAAGGTGGACCCGACGACGCTGCCGAACGCGCCCACTATCCATTACCTCGGCCAGAAGGAGTACGGCGATCTGCCCTCCTATCTTGCCGGATGGGACGTCGCGCTGCTCCCGTTCGCGATCAATGAGTCCACCCGCTTCATCAGCCCGACCAAGACGCCGGAATATCTGGCGGCGGGCAAACCGGTCGTTTCGACACCGATTCGTGACGTTGTGCGACCCTACGGCGTGCGTGGCTTTGTCCGGATCGCGGGGACGATCCCGGGCTTCGTCGCGGCAGTCGAGGATGCCTTGCGCGAGGATGCAGCGGAGCGCATCCGGCGCGTGGATGCGTTTCTCGCGCAAGAGTCGTGGGACCGGACGTGGGATCGTATGTACCGTTTGATCGAGGAAGTCATTGACACGGCCGCCGAAGAGGAAGACCGCCTCGACACATTCGCAGTCGCCACGACTGCTGACTAAGCGAACAAAGGATGAAACCGGGGAGAACCGCAGAGACGCAAAGAGCGCAGAGAAAGCAGAAAAAGCAGAAATGATTTCCGCCAGTTCGATCCAGTTTTTCCTCTTTGCGCTCTCTGTGTCCTCTGCATCTCTGCGATTCTCCCCGGTTACGCTCGGATAGAAGGGAAATAGGATGTTCGACTATCTCATCGTTGGGGCCGGCTTCGCGGGCAGCGTCGTCGCGGAACGGCTCGCGTCGCAACTGAACAAGAAGGTGCTGATCGTGGATCGCCGCCCGCACATCGGCGGCAACGCATACGATCACTACGACGATGCCGGTATTCTGGTGCACAAATATGGCCCGCACATCTTTCACACGAATGCGCGCCGTATCTACGAGCATCTCTCGCAGTTCACCGCGTGGCGTCCCTACGAGCATCATGTCCTCGCTGCCGTGGACAATCAGTATGTGCCCTTCCCGATCAACATTGACACCATCAACCAGCTCTACGGGCATAGGTACACCGAGGCGGACATCGAATCATTCTTCGCCGCTGTCGCCGAGCCGGTCGGCGAAATTCGTACGTCCGAGGATGTCGTTGTCAGCAAGATCGGGCGGGATTTGTACGAGAAGTTTTTCCGGGGCTACACGCGCAAACAGTGGGGCCTCGATCCGTCACAGCTCGACGCGGGGGTCGCCGCCCGTGTGCCCGCACGCATGAACCACGACGACCGCTACTTCACTGACACCTATCAGGTGATGCCGCGCCACGGCTACACGCGAATGTTCGAGAAGATGCTTGGGCACCCGAACATCAAGATCATGCTGAACACTGACTATCAGGAAATCAAGCACGCCATTCCGTACCGCGAAATGATCTACACCGGCCCGATTGACGAGTTCTTCGGCGAGCGCTACGGCAAACTCCCCTACCGCTCGCTCTCTTTCCAGTTCGAGACGCTGGACACGCCCGTCAATCAACCGGCAGCGGTCATCAACTATCCGAATGACTACGCATACACCCGCGTGACGGAGTTCAAGTACCTGACAGGTCAGGAGCATGCGAAAACGAGCCTGGTCTACGAGTTTCCCCGTGCGGAGGGCGACCCGTATTACCCCGTGCCGCGCCCAGAGAATGCCGAGCGATACCGCAGGTACAAGGAACTCGCAAACGCGACGCCGCAGGTCCATTTCGTTGGGCGGTTGGCGACCTATAAGTATTACAATATGGATCAGGTTGTCGGGCAGGCGCTCGCGCTGTTCGACCGGATCGCCGCGACACAGCACGATGTCCTCATCGGGATCGAGACGACACCAACATGGCGCACGATTCCAATGCGTCCCACAGCGGTGCCGACATCGGATGGTATCTATCGCGCGCCGTCCGCGATTGGCGCACCGCAGGCCGACGGCGAGGAGTGAGACAGTCGCCCCGGCCACCGCTCGAACTCTGGGGCGGGATCGAAGCCACGGTCAATCGTGTGGGCGATGCCTATTTCGACCAGATGGAATGGAACGGTCACGCCGCCCGCATCGGCGATCTCGACCTGATCGCCGCGCTCGGCGTTCGCGCACTGCGGTATCCGATCCTTTGGGAGCGCACCGTACCCAATCGAGTCGCGGACTGGCGATGGCCGGATGAGCGGCTGAACCGTCTCCACGTACTTGGCATCCGCCCGATTGTCGGCCTGCTGCATCACGGCAGCGGCCCGTTGCACACCAATCTCCTCGACCCCACCTTTCCCGAACAACTCGCGGAGTACGCCGGGGCCGTCGCTACGCGTTATCCGTGGATTATGGACTACACGCCCATCAACGAGCCGCTAACGACCGCCCGGTTCAGCGGCTTGTATGGGTACTGGTATCCGCATGGGCACGATGCGAGAACGTTTTATCGCATCCTGATCAATGAATGCCGCGCCATCGTCCTCGCGATGCGAGCGATTCGGGCGGTCAATCCCGGCGCCCGGCTGATCCAGACCGAAGACCTGGGCAAAACCTTCAGCACCGGCCTGCTCCAATACCAGGCGGACTACGAGAATGAGCGGCGCTGGCTCAGTTACGACCTGCTCTGCGGTCGCATCGAGTATAACGGCGCGTGGGAGCACATGCGCCACAGCGGCGTCACCGACGCCGAACTCGACTGGTTCGCCGAAAACGCCTGCCCGCCGGACATCGTCGGCATCAACTACTACATCACGAGCGAGCGATTTCTTGATGAAGACGTGACGATATATCCGGACCGGACGCACGGAGGGAACGGGCAGGACCGCTACGCCGACGTCGAGGCCGTTCGCGTCCGCCGCAAGGGGATCGCCGGGCCGGACGAACTATTGTACGACGCCTGGGATCGGTACAAACGGCCAATTGCGATCACCGAGGCGCACCTCGGCGGCGAGCCGGAGGAGCAGCTGCGCTGGCTGAAGGAAGTCTGGGAGACCGCCCAGAACCTTTGGCGCATCGGCGTTGATATGCGGGCCGTGACCGTCTGGTCACTTTTCGGCGCACACAACTGGCACACGCTTGTCACACGAGACGAAGGCTACTACGAACCCGGCGTCTTCGACGTTCGAACCGCACCCCCACAACCGACGATTCTCGCCCCGATGGTCCGCTCGATGGCGACCGGAGAGCCGTATGACGACCCCGCGCTCGCCACGCCCGGCTGGTGGCGGCGGCCGGAACGACTCCTCTATCCCCCTCACTGATAGGTAATCGAAAGAACCTTAAACAGCGGTCCCTTCCCGCGAGGAAGAGGAGTAGAGCTGCGAGCGGCATCAGTCGCGCTGAGGCCGTTCTCCATATCTCGCACGGTCAGGTCGTGAGTAGGTGCTACTTCAAGAAGGTGACGGAGTCGATCATGGCGAGGATCTCGTCGCGATGCGCGTCCAAGTCTTGGCAGTCGAACCTGATCCGCTTGCTGTTGCGATCGACGTACCAGATCGTGCCGACGGCGGGGGGTTGCCCCTGGCTCCCTTTTTCCACGTAGCGGTAGCCCAGCGATCGCCCCGCCTGGCCGCCGACGCGCGTATCGCGCGGGGCATCGAACGTGAAATCGAGGGTGTCGCTCGCCTGATGGAAAGCCCGGAAATGGTCGATCTCCACATTGATCGTCACATCCGGCGTGTATAGCGACATCGTAATGTCGATACCGTCCGCATTGAGCATCAGCACATTGTCCGGGTCGTTCGACGTGTCGACGGATTCGATCCATGCGGCGGGATGTCGCAACTGCACCAGCCCGGTCGAATCCTTCCAGGCGCTCAGCTGCGCCGACGGGAAGGTGACTGAATTGATCATGGCGACGATGTCCGCGTGGTGCGCATCGGAATTATCGGAGGCTTTGAACGCGAAACGTCTGCCGGCGTGATCGACCCACCAGATGGTGTCGACGCCGCTGTTGCTCGGCTTTGCGTTCTCGACGAAGGTGTACCGCAGATACTGCGCCGGTTCGCCCCCAACGCGCGCAACTCCGGGCGAATCAACGATGTGCGTATATGTTTGGTCTTTGTTGGCGTCGTCAATCCAGCTCCTGATGTCCGCGTCGATCCCGACATTCGGCGTGTAAATGGACAGGTACACGGCGAGATTATCCCCGTCTGCGGTGAGCAGCAGCGCATTGTCCGGGTCCGTGCTCGTGTCCACCGATTCCGCCCAGTTGGCGGGATGCCGCAGCTGCACCAGCCCGCCCGGTTCCTTCCACATCACGAGTGGCACGGCGGTAGGCGCAATAGTCGGCCGGGGCATCGGTGTCGCCGCGGTCGGTACTGTCGAGATTGTTGTCGGAATCGCCATCGGGGCGACGGTCGGCGCCACGGGTGGGGCAATATTCGTGATCGGCGGGGGCGTCGCCGCGACCACCGTACTCGTCGGGGCGGGCGCAACCGGCGCAGTGGTGGGAGCGAGATCGGCGGGTCGCCGAGACTGCCAGAGCGACCCGGCGGTCCCCGCCCCTCCAAGGACCAGCGCGCCCGCCCCGACGAGCACGGCGCGTCGACTCAGGCCGCGTCGCGACTCGCGGGCGGGCGGCGCACCACGGCCCGGGGGGCGGTCGGCGGCCACCAAAGCGGGCTGGAGGTTGACAAGCGGGGTGCGCGGCGGCCCAAGGTTCGTCGCAGCGGTGGTTCGCTCGCCACCCGGAGGTGGCGCGACGGTCGCTGCGGGCGCTCCGTCCTCCTCCTTAGCGAGGGTGCGCTCGATCGCCGCGATCGCCGCCCCTACTGCCGCCATCGAGTCGTAGCGATCTTCCGGATTCTCCGCCATCATCCGCTCGACCAGGGCGCGCACCGGCGGCCGCATCCGCGCCAGTCGCTCCGCCGCGTCCCCTTTGCGCAGCTTCTTGTACGGCGTGGCGGTGAGCATCTCGAATAGCACGAGGCCGAGGCTGTGTTGATCCGACTCCGGGCGCACGTACCCCGTCGTCCCCGCTTGTTCCGGACTCATGTAGAGCGGGGTCCCCGGATGCCCCGCTGTCGTGCTCGTCCGCCCGGAAAGGGACTCGACCTGCGCGATACCGAAGTCGCCCACTTGGGCACGCCCGTCGTCGGCGATGAAGATGTTCGCCGGCTTGACGTCCCGATGCACGATGCCACGCGCGTGCGCGGCGAGCAGGCCGCGGGCGGTGTCGGAGGTGAGGCGTAGCGCATCCTGGAGCGGCAACGGCCCGGTAGCGATACGGTCGGCGAGGGTGCCGCCGGGGACGAACTCCTGGATCAGATAGCGGGTGCGCTCCGGGTCGTCGCCGGTGACGAGGTCGTGGACGGTGACAAGGTTGGGGTGGCTGCCAGTTCGGGTGCCGGCGTCCGCCTCGCGGGAGAAGCGGTCGTCGATGATGCGGAAGAGGTCGGGGTCGCCGATCATGGAGCGCTTGATGACCTTGATCGCGACGTGGCGAGGCAAACGGGTATCGGCGGCCTTGTAGACGGTGCCCAGCCCACCCTCGCCGAGCAGCGCTTCCACGCGATACCGTCCGAGCAGCAATTCGCGCGTAAGTCCCGCATCCACGTCGCTCGCCCCCTCTCCCACCTCGCCGTGTCGCTTCCGCTACCGATTATAACACGCGGCAGGTGGTCATCGTGACGGCGTGTCCATGTCGGTCAGGGGGTTATGCGTCTCCGCTCGAACGGTTGACCATCGCCCGGCAGGCACCTACACTCCCCATACTGACCACCGGCCCGGCGCACGATTGTTGCTGCCAATTTATTCTTTTCTTTCGAGAGTAGGGAACACCCAGCGCATGACGCACTCGCCGATCACCGATCACGCCTACCCCCGCCCGCAACTCGTCCGCGACGCCTGGGTTTCGCTCAATGGCTCGTGGGATTTCGCATCAGAACACACCGCACACTGGCGGATACCGTCCGACGTGCGTTGGAACACGCAGATAACGGTGCCATTCGCACCGGAAACGCCCGCGAGCGGCGTGGGCGATACCGCATTTCACACTGTCTGCTGGTACCGGCGCACCTTCGACCCGCCCGCGCGCGAACCCGACACGCGCCTCATTCTCCACTTCGGTGCCGTAGATTACGCCGCGACGATCTGGGTGAACGGGATCATCGCCACGCGGCACGAGGGCGGCTACACACCGTTCAGCACGGACATCATCGACTATCTCACCCCGAAGGGGCCGCAAACTGTCATCGTGCGCGCCGAGGACGACCCGCACGACCTCGCCAAACCGCGCGGCAAGCAGGACTGGCAGCGCGAGCCGCACGCGATCTGGTATCCGCGCACGTCCGGCATCTGGCAGACGGTCTGGCTCGAACCGATCCCCGCCACCGCGATCCGGGACATCACCTGGCTACCAAATCTCCAGCGCTGGGAGGTCGGCCTGGAAGCGACGATCGCGGGGCCGCTCGATGATGGCTTCCACTTACAGGTGACGCTGCGCGCCGGGGAGAGATTGCTCGCCGATGATAGTTACGCCGTTGTTGGCAGCGACATCACGCGCCGCATCGCGCTCTCCGACCCCGGCATTGACGACTACCGCAATGATCTCCTCTGGAGCCCACAACGTCCGACGCTGATTGACGCGGACCTTCAACTCTGGGACGGTCAGGGCACGCTGATTGATCACGCCCGAAGTTATACGGCCTTGCGCTCCGCGATGGTGCAGGGAGATCGGTTCATGCTCAACGGGCGGCCATTCCCGCTGCGGATGGTGCTCGATCAAGGGTACTGGCCGGAAAGCGGCCTGACCGCACCGGACGATGCGGCACTCCGACGGGATGTCGAACTCGCGAAAGAGATGGGGTTCAACGGCGTCCGCAAGCATCAGAAAATCGAGGACCCGCGCTATTTGTACTGGGCAGATAGGCTCGGCCTGCTCGTCTGGGAAGAAATGCCGAGCGCGTACCGCTTCACGAAGAACTCAATCGAGCGCCTCGTCCGTGAGTGGCTGGCGGCGATTAACCGCGACCTCAGTCACCCGTGCATCATCGCCTGGGTACCCTTCAACGAGTCGTGGGGCGTACCGGATTTGCCGAATATCGCGTCGCAACGCGACTACGTCCGCACGCTCTACCATCTGACGAAAACGATGGACCCCGACCGCCCGGTGATCGGCAACGACGGCTGGGAAAGCATCGCGACAGACATCATCGCCATCCATGACTACGACGACCACCTCGGGCGAATCGAACGGCGCTACTCATCGCCCGAAGCGATCCCAAACCTCTTCAGGAACGCCTTACCGGCCGGTCGGCTCGTCTCGCTCGCCACCGATCCGCAGAAGAATCAGCCGATCCTGCTGACCGAGTTCGGCGGACTCACATTCTCGCGTGACCCCGGTGCATGGGGATATTCGCGCGCCGGGAGCAGCGAGGAGTTCGCCGAGCGGTACGCGCAGTTGCTTGCAGTCGTCCGCTCAACCTCGCTTTTCGCCGGCTTCTGCTACACGCAGTTCGCGGACACCTATCAGGAAACCAACGGCCTGCTCTACGCCGACCGAACACCGAAGTTTCCTCTGGAACGCATCCGCGCCGCGACGAGCGGCCCGCTGCCTTAAGTCGTCGGATCGGACCGCCGAGGGAGCGCAGGCTTTCCGGTGCGTGATACGACGTGTGCGATAATCGCCGTCACTACTTGACCGCGTATCGAGGAGGGAGCACCCCGCATGGCAACGAAGACCGAGAACATGACGATTACCGCCGTCGAAAGTCTCACCTTTACCTATCGCTCGCACGTCGGGCGCGATGATGAGGGACATGGGCACCCGGCACCGGAGCACGAGGCGACGCAACGCCTAACGCGCATTCGGACGAGCGCGGGCATTGATGGCTACTGCTTCGGCGGCTCGGAAGCGACGACCGACGTGACGCGCCGCTACATCGTCGGCATGGACCCGCTGCACCGCGAGGCGATCTGGTACAAGTTGCTCCAAGGGCAGCGGCTGGAGCGGCGCTCGCTGGACGACCGCAACCTCGCCGCTATTGACTGCGCACTGTGGGACTTCGTCGGCCACCTGACGGGCCTGCCGGTTTACAAACTGCTCGGCGCGGCGCGCGAGCGGGTACCCGCCTACGCCAGTACGATGTGCGGCGACGACATTCCCGGTGGCCTCGACACCCCCGAGGCATACGGAGAGTTCGCCAAGGCTTGCAAGGCGCAGGGCTACCCCGCCTTCAAGTTGCACACCTGGATGTCGCCGCACGGCCCCGACCTGAAGCGGGACATCGCCGCCTGCGCGGCGGTGCGCGATGCCGTCGGCCCGGAGATGAAGCTGATGCTCGACCCGCACCACGACTACACCCGCGAGGAAGCCTTGTATCTCGGTCGCGCGCTCGAAGAACTGGACTACTACTGGATGGAGGAGCCGATGAACGAGCACAGCACCTCCTCATTCGTCTGGCTGACCGAGAACCTGACGAAGCTGCAAATTTGCGGCCCCGAAACGGCGCATGGGCAGATGTATACCCGTGCGGAGTGGATCGTGCGCGGCGCGTCGGACATCTCGCGCGTGGGTGTCTTCGATGTCGGCGGCATCACACCCGCGATGAAGACCGTCCACCTCTGCGAGTCGTTCCGCGTCCGCTGCGAGATCCACGGCGGCGGCGCGCCGAACCTCCAACTGCTTGGCGCGATGGCGATCCCCGGCGAATTCTACGAGCGTGGCCTGTTGCACCCACACGTTGACTTCGACGACGAAAAGCCGTGGCTAAAGAGACCGATTGACTCCATTGATCGCGAGGGTAACGTCGCCATGCCGCAGGGGCCAGGACTTGGCGAAGAGATTGACTGGGACTTTATCAAGGAGAACCTCAAAGAAGATTGGCATTGAGAGGGGGGAATTTACCATTACTCCGGCGCGCGGACGATCAGCAATTCGCGGTGCTCGTTCGTCTCGACGCCGCGCGGCGTGATTGACTCGGTCAGCAGATATTCCACGGATTTCCAGTCCCGCTCGATGTAGAAGTGGGGCGGCACGCCAACGGCCTGCATCCAGAAGAGCAGCGACTCGGCATCCTTGAAATAGTATGGGACGTTGTACGTGGCGTAGGAGACGATCGCGCAGCCCCGCTCCTGGAATGCGTCGGCGAGGGCGGGGATCTCCTGATGCGAAAGAAGATGTTCGCCGCCCATGCCTGGCCCACAGCCAAAGAGCGTCGTGATGTTGAAGGTGTTCTGCGCGCCGACCTGCTGCGTGATGCAATATCCGCCCGGTCGTAGCACGCGCAGAATCTCCGCGACATCCACCACCGCATGACGGTTCAGCACGATAGCGAACGACGTATCGGGCGCGGGCAGCGCTTCGGCCCGCCCCGCGATGAACGTTACCTTCTCGGCAAGCGAAGCAGGCGTATTCTCGCGCGCCGTTTCGATCATCGCCGGATCGGGGTCAACGCCAACGCCCATCCCGAACGACACCGCGAGTTCAAGGAATCGCTCGCCGCCTCCGGTACCGACATCCAGCACCCGATCGTCCGGTTGCAGATACCGCCGCACGACATCGAGATAGTCCCACGGCACCGGATCGCGGTCGTCCCGCACTCGCGAGAAATCCCATCCGCGCCGTAGCGCGACTTCAGCGGCGATGCGCCGCAGTTC
>JBBSFO010000090.1:0-11732 GCA_038238655.1 Thermomicrobiales bacterium
CCCGACGTGAAGAAGCACACGACTTCATCGTCCGCCTGCAGCCAGCCGCTTTCGCGCAGTTTCCGCGCCGCAACGACCGTACTGGATGCTTCGGGGCTGGGCCAGATGCCGGTCGCCGCCGCGATTGTCGGTGTCAATTCCAGCATCTCGTTGTCTGTCACGGTAATGCAGGTGCCGCCACTCTCGCGCACCGCATCGAGAATTAGGTAGTCGCCTACCGCGACGGGCACACGCATTCCCGGCGCGACGGTATGCGCATTCTCCCAGAGTGCGGCATGGCGCTCGCCGAGTTCGAAGGCGCGGACAATCGGCGCGCACTCTGCCGCCTGCACGACGACCATTTTCGGCCGTTTGGGGCCGATCAGTCCCATCGTTTCCAGTTCCGCGAACGCCTTCCACATGCCGACGATGCCGGTGCCACCGCCCGTGGGGTAGATAATCACATCCGGCACGCGCCAGCCGAGTTGCTCGGCGATCTCGAGGCCGAGCGTCTTTTTTCCCTCGGCGCGATACGGCTCCTTGAGGGTCGAAACATCGAACCAACCGCGCGGCCCACTCTGCTGCCGGATGATCGCGCCGCAGTCATTGATCAGGCCGTTGACGAGGAAGACATGCGCACCATAGGCGGCGCTTTCCGCCTTCATCGCGTCCGGCGTGTCCTGCGGCATGAAGACGAATGCCTCCATCCCGGCGCGGGCGGCGAACGCGGACATCGCAGAGGCGGCATTGCCCGCCGACGGGATCGCGACTGCAGTGACGCCGAGTTCACGCGCCCGCGTGATCGCCGCGCCGAGGCCACGATCCTTGAAACTGCCCGTCGGGTTGCGGCTTTCGTCCTTCGCCCACACATTTGATAGGCCCGTGAGCGACCCGAGGCCATCCATCGTCAGTAGCGGCGTCCAGCCCTCACCGAGCGTCACGATACGCTCCGGATCGCGCGCCGGCATGATCTCGGTGTATCGCCACATCGTCGCCGGGCGGTCTTTGAGCGCCTGCTTCGTCATCGTTTGCGCGGCGCGCTGCAAATCATACTGCGGCGCGAGCACGCGACCATCTTTGGGGCAGAGGGTTTGGAGCACGTCGGCGTCGTATTCCGTGCCACAGTATGTGCAACGGAGATTCGTCATCGTGCTGGTGATCGTCGTTGGTGTGGTGGCCATCAATCCCTCGCTTCGAGCGGGACACGGTCGCGCGCCTGGCGACCGCGAATGAAGAATACGACGAGCAGGATCACGACTGCAGCGGCAATCGGATAGTCGAAGGGTCGCAGAACATTGCGGAAATGTTCCCAGTTCGCCCCAGCATAGTAGCCCCCCGTCGCGAGCGCCACGCACCAGATGAACGAACCGGCGAACGTATAGGCAATAAAGCGGGGAAAATTCATCCGCGCGACCCCTGCCGGCAGAGAGATGAAGGTGCGGACGACAGGCAGAAGCCGGGAGAAAAAAGCGGTCGCCTCACCCTTTTCGGCGAACCATTTGTCCGCGATCTCGATATGGTGCGGCGAGATGAGCACATACTTGCCATACTTCATCAGCAGTGGTCGCCCGCCGGATGCGCCGATCCAATAGGTGATCGCGGAGCCGAGGACGCAACCGAGCGCGCCAACGACGCCCGCAATGATGACGTACCAGACCGGATGGCCGGGATCCCTAATCAGGAACCATCCTGCCAGCGGCATAATCACTTCGCTCGGGAGCGGAATCGCTGCGCTCTCAATGGTCATGGCAAGCAGGACGCCGAGCCAGCCGACACTGCCGTACAGGCTGCGGAGAAAATCTATGATCGAATTTTCAATGCCACGCGGCACGCATCGCTCCTCTTCCCTGACACCCATTCCGCAACCTTTGCGGCCCGATCATGCTACACGACGCGACGGTCGCACGCAAAAGGCGGAAATGTGTGGTGGCGGCGGGCTTTAACCTGCCGCCACCGGGAACAGCGGAGTCATGGTGAATCTTGTCTGGTTACCGCGAGCCGCGTAGACGTGGATCAAGTACGTCACGCAGCGCGTCGCCGAGCATGTTGAAGCCGAAGACCGCCAGGCTGATCGCCACACCCGGCCAGATCGCCAGCGACGGCGCGACGAGGAAGAATTGCCGACCGGAACCGGCGAGCATGCTCCCCCAGGCGGGCATGGGCGGCTTAACACCGAAACCGAGGAAACTGAGGGTGGACTCCGCCAAAATCGCGCCGCCCAACTGGACGGTTGCGAGAATAATAATCGGTGCGAGCACGTTGGGCAGCACATAGCGGATGATGATGCGCCCGTTGGTGCAACCGGCGCACCGTGCCGCCTCCATGTATGGCATATCGCGGATGCCGATCACCGCGCTCCGCACGACGCGCGTTGAGCCGCCCGCGACGATCAGCCCAAGCGCGATGGCGACGATGGCGATCGAACTGCCCGAACTGGTCGCGCGACTGGTCAGGATCGTCACGAGGCAGGCGAGTAGGACGATCGCCGGAAAGGCAATCCACGCGTCAATGAATCGCTGGAAAATTAGATCGAACAATCCGCCGTAGTACCCGGAAACCACGCCGAGAATCGTCGCCAGCCCGGTGCCGACGAGCACAGCGCCGAAGCCGACCTCGATTGAGATGCGTGCGCCATAGACGATCCGGCTGAACATGTCGCGCCCGAGGTTGTCGGTGCCGAGCAAATGCTGCCACGACGGACCCTTAAGGCGGTCTATCCCTTTGCCGACATCGTAATCGTACGGTGCAATCTGCGGCGCGAAGAGCGCCGTAACCATGAGAACGAGTACGATGATACCGCCGACCGCCCCCAGCGGCTTGTTCCGTGCGAAGCGGCGAAGCGCCAGAAAGGGGCGTATACGTCGGGGTGGCGCCAGGGAGCGACCGCTTTCCCTCGCCGACAAGGAACCGGCAATGGTCGCGACTTTCGGTTGCTCAGAACGCATGGGGCGGTTGCTCCTATCTTTGATGCCGTCGGTCGTCGCCTTCTACGAATAGCGGATGCGCGGGTCCAACCACGCATAGAGTAGGTCAACACCCAGGTTGATGACGATAATCAAGGTGGCGAACAGCAAAACAACCGCCTGCACCACGGGATAATCGCGATTGTTGAGCGCTTCGAGCAGGTAACGCCCCATGCCGGGGAGAACGAAAATACTCTCCAGCACGACGGTGCCACTGATCAACACCGCCATGTTCAGCCCAAGGAGCGTGACGACGGGGACGACCGCATTGCGCAAGGCATGACGATAAAGAACCGCACGATCATTCAGCCCCTTCGCCCGCGACGTGCGGATGTAATCCTGGCGCAACACTTCCAGCATTTGCGCCCGCGTCAGTCGCATGATTGAGCCGGAAAGGCCAATGCCAAGGATGAGTGCGGGCAACATGATCTGTTTGAGATTCGTCCCCGGGCTGTCTTGCAGGCGCGTGTAAATGAGCGGCGGCGACCAGTGCCACCAGAGTGCAGGGAGCGTAATCGCGAGCGTCGCTAACCAGAACCCAGGAATCGCCAGCATCGCGATCGCGGCGCTCCGGGCGATGAAGTCGGAGAGCGTATCTTGCCGCACCGCCGAATACACGCCCAGCGGGATCGCGATCAGGAGTGAAATCAGTAATCCGATCAGGCCAAGTTCGAAGGTGACGGGCAGCCGCGTGGCGAGATCGTGCGCGATCGGTGTCCGATCGCGCAGCGATTGACCGAAGTCTCCGTGCAGAATCCCGCCGAGCCACTTGACGTACTGGATTTGGAAGGGCTTGCTCAGGCCGAGCTGGGCACGCAAGTCGTCGGCGTCTTTGGCATACCCTCCATAATCCTGCAACATCAGCGTGACGGCGTCTCCCGGCAGCAGGCGAACCATACCCGAGACGATAAGCGTGACACCCAACAACGACGGGATCGTCAGTAACAGGCGCCGCATGATATAGCGTTGCATCGCGATCCTTGCTCCAGCGCCGCCGCGCGGCCTTGTTTACTTCTTGCCGTCGAGGAACACCTTCGGGATATATTCCGCGCCGCGTCCGTAGTCGGACTGATAGAAGAAGTTCTTCACCCACGGCTGCGTCACGATGTTCACGCGCCCGGATGGTCCGATGACGTAGTACTGCTTCTCGCCGAGATAGCGCTGAATGTCGAAAATCGCGGTCTTGCGTGCCGCCCGGTCGAGCGTTGCCGTCTCTTTCTCGATCATCGCGGTCAGGGTCGGATCATTGACCGCCGCGTGATTGCGGGAGCCGGTCGGATGGTACATGTTGAACAGGTAATAGTGCGGATCGTTGAACTGGGTTTCCAGGGCCCAGACCATCGTTCCCGGTTCGTACTTGCCGAGGAACGTGCTGCCGATGTAGGCGGCGTAATCTTGCGGGCGGAAGTCCAGAGTCAGGCCGATATCCTTCATCTGCTTGATGACTAACTCGATGCTGTTGTTGAACGTGTTCCCGTAGGCGTTCTGGGTGGAGATGAACGGCACTTTCAGTCCGCTCGCGAAACCCGCATCGGCCATCAGCTTCTTCGCCGCATCCACGTCGCGCTTGAAGTACTTGGCATTCGGCC
Organism: Thermomicrobiales bacterium; assembly: GCA_038238655.1. Lineage (GTDB taxonomy): Bacteria > Chloroflexota > Chloroflexia > Thermomicrobiales > JALYUS01 > JALYUS01. Next base: position 4,532 of record JBBSFO010000090.1, read on the forward strand.
CCATGTCCGCGCTCCGGGGGTCGAGCCACCACGACGTCAATCCGGCAGGTATGGAATTATTGAGCGCGCCGCGACCCTCGAACAGGGTATTGATCAGTTCGTCCCGATCCAGCGCCAGTGAGACGGCCTGCCGCACGCGGATGTCGTTGAACGGTGGCGCGTCCGTTTTCCAAAAGAAGAACCAGAGCAGGTTATCCGGGAAGTCGAGGTATTGCAGTTCGGGGTTTGATGCCTGCAATCCCTTGCGATCAGTCTCCGAGACACCGTTGATGTCAATCTGTTTCGCTCGTAGATTGGCGACCGCTGTTGCATCCTCCGGCACGATCAGCAGGTCCACTTCGTCCACATTCGGTGTGCCGGTGAAGTAGTAGTCCGGGTTCTTCTTGGCGACGATTTGCACGCCCTTGTCGTATTTGTCGAAGATCCACGGGCCACTGCCGATCACCCGTTTGCGCGCGTCACCGTCCGCCTCGATCACTTCCTTCGGCATGATGTAGAAGACCGGCGCAGCGAGCGCGACATCGAACGGCGCGAAGGGGGCGGTGAGCGTGAAGACGACGGTACTTTTGTCGGTCGCTTTCACATCCTTAACGATGTCGAAAGACTGCTTCTGCGGCGAGACCTTGCGGAAGCGTTCGAATGAATAGACGACGTCATCGGCGGTGACGGGTCGTCCGTTCATCGGGTCCTTGTTCTGCCACTTCGCGTTGGTGCGAATTGTGAAGGTGTAGGTCAGCCCGTCCGGCGAAACGACGAATTTCTCGGCGAGGTCGGGGACGGGGATGAAAGCGGTCGGTGCGATGCCGGGACCATTATCGAACTTCAGCAAACGGCTATAAAAGAAGCCGCCGAACTCCGCCGCCCGGAAGGTGACATTGAGGTACGGATCCATATCCGGTGGGTCGCCGGTATACCAGCGGATCACGAGTTTGCCGCCCGGCTTGGCTTGCGCCGCAACGGCTGCGGTCGGGGCTGCAGCATTTGCGGCGGGGGTCGAACCGGTCGTGCCGGGTGCGGCCACGACGGAGGCGGCGGACGTGGTCGAAGCAGGTGCTGCGGACGCTGCCGCAGCAGTCGTTGGTGCGGCAGCACCGCCCGTTGCGGCGGGAGCCACAGTATTTGCGGCCGGCTTCGGCGTGTCCGTGGCGGCGCTGCTCCCGCCGCATGCAGCGAGGATCGCCGCAGCGGCGCTGGCGCCCGCGACGCTCAGGAATCCACGCCGCGTCATGCGATGAGCTGAGTGAATCACCGGTGTTTTGCTCATGGACCGCTCCTTGGACTGGTAACGAACCTTCGACGACGATTGGCACGTGACCCGTTGGGTCTCTGTACACGACCTGCCCGTTCTGCCGACACGGAACGACGGCGCGGGGAATGTGATACGAGAACGTTACGCTGTTCAATCTGGCATCACTATACGCTTCATCCGCCCTGTGTCAAGCGGTCATTGCACCAAAATACATAGGACGATGGCGGACATTGTACCATAATACAGAGGGCGGCGGATCGTCGTGACACGCTAAGGCAGCGGATACAGGAGACCATGACACCGACGGGCTTCGATTGGAACATGACGCATCCCGATGTGTCCTCACCTGATCCGACAGCGGAAAACGGTTATGCGACGTCTGGAGCAGGCGAGCGCCGCTGGATTGTTGCTGTGCAGTCCGAGACGGAGCGTGGTGTGCTCGCGGCGGGTATCCCGAACCAAAGTTTGCCGATCAACGCGGGCGGCGCGCTGACAATGGCGTGGGTCCCGCGCATCAGCGATCGAGGCCCGAACTACCGGGCAACATTGGCGATGGACTTTTCTGCCCACCCCGCCCCGGCAGCCGGGACCTATACATGGTTTTGCGTCCAGGATAGCAGGCCGCATGGCGGTGGCCCCTTTTGTCACCCCGATCGGCTGCTGACTTCGGCGCGTGTCTGCTGCGATTGGTGGACGCCATCGGGGGACGCACGGTTCTTCTTGATGGCCGGGTTCTGGTGGGATGGCGCACTGCATCTCGTGGAAATCAATCTGGCGCGGTCGGCGACGTGGCCGCACAAGTTTCGGACGCATATTGATTCCGCTTTCCGGCTCGGCGGCGGTGGCGAGTATGTCACAGTCAACGGTACGGCGTGGGGATTGGGTGCGGCACGGCGGGTCGAAACGGTGATCGCGGTAGACTGGAGACAGGTGATTGATACGCTCTGCCAGGTACGCCCCTCGGGTGTTACGCTCTTTACCGCGCCGACGAATCGGGCAGCGATGAGCGTGATAAGCGTCGGGTTCGGGCTGGAGTTCCTCGCGGATGATATCGTGGGGAGCGGCACCGCGCGGTTGTCGCTGACCGACTTACGCAATGAGGTTCGCGAAGAACAGCCTGCGTAACTACATGTGACCAAAATGTGACCAAATGCGATTGACGAAACAAAACCGCCCCATGCCTGGGATGACATTTTGCTTGCTCTATAAAGGGGGTTTTGGAGCGGGTGATCGGACTCGAACCGACGACATTCTGCTTGGGAAGCAGACACTCTACCAACTGAGTTACACCCGCGCGATGTTTGCGCTCAATTGAGTATACGGATTCGACCGGCGTTTCGCAATAGGCCAACGCGAAGAACGTCACTCGTGCATCCACGATGGCGGCGCGGTGTTTGCTATGCAGGAACGATGGTAGGTAGTGGCATGCTACACTGCGACTCACGAATGACGACCGTGGTCGGCTGGTCAATAATCGTTACGGATGCGTAGCCCGTCACCGACCCAGGGAGGCACAACGTGAAATTTCGAAACAGTATGTTGCCACGACTTGGTACCGTCGCCGCGCTTGTCATCACCCTCCTGTTGGCTGCGTGCGGTGGCAGCAAGGCGACGCCGACGGCAGATGCCGCTGTGGTGCCGAGTGCGGCGACTGTTACCGCACCAGGTGCAACCGCGACGGTTCCGATACCGACGGCGCCGCCACCGACCGTGCCGCCCGCAACTGCGACAAGCGTCCCGGCGACGCCGACGCCGCTTGCCAGTGTCGCAACGGCGATTGTCGCCACCGGCACGGCACTGAGTGCGACCAGTAGCGCGTTCATCGGCACCGCGACGCCTGCGACGTCTGCGACGCCGCAAAGCAGCGTGCCACCGTCGGACCCGCAGGCGCAAGCGGTGGTGGATAAGGCACGGACCCGATTCGATCAGGTGAATGCGCTGCATTTCACCGTCGGGATTGATGGCGATGTGTATCTGGATCAAGCGCATATACAAAAACTGAAGTCGGCCGATGGCGATCTCGCCCGTCCGGACAAAGTTTCCCTGACAGCGAAGGCGCAGGTCGGCCCGGTGAATGCGCAATTGAAGTTCATCCAGATTGGCGATAATGCCTTTTTGACGAACATACTCACCGGCAAATGGGAAAAAGCGCCGAGCGGATTCGCCTACGATCCGCGCATCGTCTTCGACCAGGATCGGGGGGTATCCGCGATCCTGTCGAAGGTGCGCGGCTGGCAGCCGGATGCGGGCATAAAGATCAATGGCACAGACACGCAGCATGTCCACGCTCCGGTGCCGACCGCGAATGTCAACGATCTCGTCAGTTCGTCGCTACGGGGTGACACCGTTGACGTTGATTTGTATATCGAACCGAAAAACAACGATGTCGTGCGGCTGGTCCTGACCGAACGGCCGGACGCGGTCGTGGCGGGTACGGTGGCGGCACGGTGGACGCTCGATCTGACGAAGCAGAACGAGAACATCAAGATTGACGCGCCGACGATCGGCGGTTAGGACAGAACGCGTGGCGAAGCATGTCGGCGTTGCATCGAGCGCGAACCTTGAGCGGCATGATGAGCAGATGCAGCCGTTTCCCGAAGGGCGGGCGCGATGGGTGCTCGCCGCTGCACTCCTCGCCGTGTTCGTGGGGTCGCTCGACCTGACGGTGATCGCGACATTGCTGCCAAAAATCGTCAGCGATCTCCAGATCAACACGGCGGACATCAATCGCTATATCTGGGTCGTTTCCGGTTATCTCCTCGCCTATATGGTAACGATTCCGGTGCTTGGTCGCGTCTCGGACATTCTTGGTCGGCGGCCGGTCTTCGCGGGCTCGCTGGTGATTTTCCTTGTCGGTTCGGTGCTGAGCGCTCGCGCAGGTGGCCTCGGGAGCCTGATCGCGGGGAGGGCAATTCAAGGGTTCGGTGGTGGCGCGCTCGTCCCAGTGACGATGGCGCTGGTTGGCGACCTCCTGCCCGCACGGCGCCGTGCAGCGGTGATCGGTCTTGTCGGCGCAATAGATACAATGGGATGGGTGCTCGGCCCGCTCTATGGCGCCGCGTTGCTTGGTCTGACGGGTTCATGGCGCGCGGTCTTCTGGATCAACGTGCCCATTACGATCATCACGGTCGTTGTCCTGCTGTTCACCTGGCGTGGTGTGCGGCAGCCGCGCGTCCGTGAACGACTGGACCTCACGGGCGCGGTATTGCTTTCCGCAAGCCTCGTCTGCCTCAATCTCGCGCTCTCGTCCGGCTCCGAAGCCGGTGCCGGGGGCGGTCAACTCGGCGGCTCTGCGAGCCCACTCGCGGCATACCGGTGGCCGCTGCTCGGCGGTGCGCTCCTTGCGTTTGTCGGCTTTATTTTCTGGGAACGGCGGGCGAAAGCGCCACTCGTCCCGCTTTCGCTCTTTCGTGTGCCGGTGTTTTCCGCCGCGACGGTCGCGAATCTCCTGATCGGCGCATCACTGATCGTTGTAATGGTCAATGTGCCGCTCTTTGCGTCATTCGTCGAGGAGAATCAAGAGCGTGCGAGCCTGATTGGCGCGGCGCTCCTCGTGCCATTTACTTTGCTGATGGCCGTCGGATCGGTGTTCGGCGGCATCCTGACGGGGCGGTACGGCGCGCGACCGGTCGCCGTCGTTGGTGTGATCCTTGCCGCTGCCGGGTTGGCATTGATGCGATTCTGGACGGATAGCATTCGTGTCGTGCCGATGGGCGCAACATTGCTGCTCGCCGGGTTTGGTTTCGGCCTAGTGATCGCTCCCGTCGCGTCGGTGGCGATTAACGCAGTGCGACGGAACTTTTATGGAGTTGCCTCCGGGCTGGTCGTCGTTACGCGGCTGATCGGCATGACGGTTGGCTTATCGGTGCTCAGCGGTTGGGGAGTTGGCCGGTTGAGCGGGCTGCTGCAAACCAATGCGCCCACGCGCATGCCGACCGAATCAGATCTTGCGTTCCAGACGCGTATCTTCGCCTACATCGGCGATCAAACGGTCCATTATTCGTTGGTCGTCTTGCGCGAAACCTTCGTTGTCGCGGCGATCGTCTGCGCGGTCGCGGTGATCCCCGCGCTGCTGTTCGCCAAACATCACACGAGCCAGCACGCCATCGCCCATGAGCACGCACCCGAAGCGGTGGCCGACTGAGCGACGAATTTGAACCGCCAAGACGCCAAGGACCTCAAGAAGAGAAAAAGGAGAACGAATCTCGTATTCATTCTCCTCCGTCTTGGCGTCTTGGCCGCTTGGCGGTTCGATTCCGATTTCAGCCTATCGCTGTTTGCAGCGCGACGAGGTTGGCGGCGACGGTTCCGTGCGAGTTGAAGACGGCGGTACCGGCGACCATGAGATCGCAACCGGCCGTCACTGCGTCGCGAATCGTCGTTGGATTGATGCCGCCATCCACTTCGATGATGAAATCCAATCCGCGTTTTGCACGCATCTCCGTCAGGTGCGCGATCCGCGCAGTGCTGGCGGGAAGATACGATTGCCCACCGAATCCGGGATTGATACTCATGACAAGTACGAGGCCGACCAGATCGAGTACCTCCTCGATCATGATGAGCGGTGTCGCCGGGTTGAGCGTCACGCCGGGAGTGGCACCGGCGTCGCGGATCGTCGTCAGGACGCGATTCAGATGTGCTGTCGCTTCGGTGTGGACGGTCACGATATCCGCCCCGGCATGGGCAAAGGCTTCGGCATACCGTTCCGGTTCAACAATCATCAGGTGCGACTCGATCGGGAGCGCGGTCGCGCGGCGGACGGACTCGAGCACAGGGAGGCCGATGGAAATATTCGGGACAAATCGTCCATCCATCACGTCGAAATGGATGCTCGCCGCGCCCGCCACTTCCGCCTGTTCGATTGCGTCGCCGAGATGGGCGAAGTCGGCGGCGAGGATTGAAGGGGCAATCGCGGGTTCCGTTCGCAATCGTGCACGCAGTTCATCGAATCGTCCCATATCATCCTCCGTATCGTCACGACAAAACCACGTGTATTCTACCGCGTCTGCGGGCGTAACCACGCCTGATGATCTTGACGCAATGCCAGCAGACACGGACAATGCGCCCGTATCGCGGCGGATGTTGCCGATCGCAACGGAGCGACAGGGCAGGGGATGGAGAGCACGTGAGCACGGAAACGACAAAGCGGACGCCGCTCTATGCGGAACACGAACGGCTCGGCGCGCGGATGATCCCGTTCAGTGGCTGGGACATGCCGGTGCAGTACACGGGCATCATCGAGGAGCACCGGGCCGTTCGGAACGCCGCCGGTATCTTCGATCTCGGCCACATGGGTCAGGCGCGCGTCAACGGCCCCGACGCCGAGCGGTTCGTCCAATCGGTCGCGACAAACGACCTCGGGCGCATCCCGGCAGGGCTGGCACAATACAGCATCCTGTGTCGTCCGACCGGCGGTACAGTGGACGATATTTTCGTCTATCGTTTGCCCGACAGCCTCTTTATCTGCCTAAATGCCTCGAACACCGAGAAGGATAGTAAGTGGCTTGCGGAGCAGCGCCGCACGAGCGGCATGGATTGCACCGTCGAGAACGTATCGGACCGAGTCGGCATGCTGGCGGTGCAGGGGCCGCAGGCCATCGGTGTCGTCCAACGGTTGACCGATACCAATCTCGATGCATTGCCGCGCTTCGGCGTCGTCGAGACGGCGATTAACGGCGTGCCGACCATCGTGGGGCGCACCGGGTACACGGGCGAGGATGGTGTTGAACTCTACCCGCCGACTGAACACGTCGTCGAACTGTGGCAGAAGTTGCTCGAAATCGGCGCAGCGGATGGCTTGGTACCCATCGGTCTTGGTGCGCGCGATACGCTCCGGTTGGAAGCGAAGATGGCGTTGTACGGCCACGAACTGACGGAGGAAATCAATCCGCTGGAGGCGGCGCTTTCGTGGGCCGTTGCCTTTGACAAGGGCAACTTCGTTGGTCGGGATAC
>JBBSFO010000091.1:0-11716 GCA_038238655.1 Thermomicrobiales bacterium
GCAAGGAGACGGAGCAGATCGCGCTGCATGGATTGCGACGCCGCAATCTCCGCGCGCTTCGGAAACAGGAAGACGAGTTCGCCGTTCACTTCCCAGGCGGTGTTGTCCCAGCCCTCTGCAAGAAAGCGGAATGATTGGATCGTTAGGTCCGGCAGCGCGGCGGCAATCGCGGCGCGGTAGCGGGCTGCGTCATCGGCCATCAGCGCGCCGTGCGAGTCCAGGAGCGCATCGAGCGCCAGTACGAACCGTGCCGCCGGTGGCGCGCCTGCCAGCCGTCGAGCGCCCAGCCGCCGACATGCAATCCGGAACGCCGCCGCTTGCCGATCGCTTTCGCGAACCGGACACGGAAGAAAAGCCCGCCAAGCAGCCACCAAAGGCCGAAGACCGCCGCAGTGATAAAGACGATAGACTTCGGCACGATGAACGGATGCACGACCGTCAGCATCACGACGATAGCGGCGACGATTGTGAAGGCGAACCAGCCCCAGAAGTGCGGAATGTTGATCGCCCGTCGTGTTCTTCGTTCTTGTCCTTGTTCGATCATTCTCTGTCCCTGCTCTTCATCACGGACACTTGCCGATGCCACAGTATACCGCGCTCTTGCCGCGCCATGCACAGATCGCTATCCTTGCGCGGCGCGGGGGTGGAGAGCGAGAAAGGAATGGGATATGCCGGGTGAGCGTGGGGGAAGTGACCGGATTTTCAACCTCATTAAGGAACTTTCAGAGATTCCCGGCCCATCCGGTCAGGAAGAGGCCGTGCGCGTCTGGCTGCGGGAACGCTGGCAGGGCCGGATGGCGGAGTGGCACGAGGACCCGGTCGGTAATATCGTCTGCCGCGTCGGCGGGAGCGGGCCGAAACTGATCGTGCAGGCGCACATGGACGAGATCGGCTTCGTCGTGCGGTATATCACGGATAAAGGATTTCTGATGCTCGACACCGCGCAAGGGCTGCGGCGGATGTCGCCGGATCGCCGCTTCATGATCGGTCAGGTCGCGCAGGTCGTCGGGCGGCGTGGCGTCGTGGCGGAGGGCATTTTCGCCACCGCGAGTGGGCACACACTCACCCAGCCGCAACTCGACAAACCGCACCTCGATTTCAACGATTTCTTCGTGGATATTGGCGCGAAAAGCCGGACGGAGGTCGAGGAGCGGGGCGTCCATATCGGCGCGGGCGTCATCTGGTCGTGGCCCGTGCGGCGGTTCGGCACGCGCATCGCGGGCAAAGCAATGGATGACCGGATGCTCCTCGCGATCATGGACTTCCTGCTCGACGATCTCGACCTCCCGGCGTTGCAATATGACCTCTGGTACGGCGCGACCGTGCAGGAGGAGGGCGGGCTGCATGGCGCGAAGGCAATGGCCTACCGGTTCGATTTCGATCTCGCGATCGCCCTCGATGTCGGTCTCGTCGGCGATGTCCCGAGTGTGGAGGAAAGGGAATACGCGACGCACCTCGGCGGCGGTCCGACGCTCGTCCACAAGGACGCGGGCATGCACTATGACCGGCGACTGCTCTGGCGGCTCGCGGATGTCGCGAAGGCGAACAATATCCCCTTTCAGCACGGTGTCTACGCCAACTACGGCTCGGACGCGCACGCCTTCTTCGATCACGGTATCCCGGCAGTGCTCATTGGCACGCCGACGCGCTACACGCATACCGCGACCGAAATGGTGGAGGAAAGCGACATCATCGCGACGATCAATTTGCTGCGTGCCTTCGCCACAACGCCGCCCGCACGATAACGATGCGCGCCATGCCCACACGCGACCGGCACTTACCCTACCGCTGGGTCGGATGGTGGCCGGTGCGCCGTCTGCGGCAGGGTCTCATCGTCTGCTACTTCCTTTTCCTGCGTATCTGGATGCGGCGGCTGATCGTGGAGGGGCGGGAGCACATTCCGCCTGGCCCGGTCATCTACGCCGCGATGCACACCAGTATGGCCGATACACCGCTGATCCTCTGGGCTGTCGGCAGGCGGGTGGACCGTCTCGTCGTCACAGCGGCGCGGGATTTCTTCTTTCGACGCAACCGGCCAGGCTTTGGTCCCTTCGTCGCGCTACTCTTCGCCGCTGTACCGATTGATCGCACGGGTTCGCCCCGTCGCTCTCTCTACGACGCAATAACGTGGTTACGTCATGGTTTTTCCATCGTTATCTATCCGCAAGGAACGATTCCCGGCCATGCGGAGGATGAAACGCGATTGCATCGTGGCGTCGCACTACTCGCAAAACACGGGCAATACCCCGTCGTTCCCGTGCGAATAGTTGGTGCGGCCAAACTGTTGCCACCTGGCATTCACTGGCCGCGATGCGCGACGGTGCGTCTTACTTTCCAAATGCCAATTTTTTACGCCAACGCGGAAAACCCGGATGACTTCATCACCCATCTTGGCTCCCAGCTTTTCTTAACGTAACAACGGAATAAGCACATAAAGCATTGAGGGACCCGAAGGTGCGTTTATGGCTTGCAAATGGGATAAAATCGGCTATACTCGAATGAGTGATCTACGATTCATGCGCGAATAATTCCGATAATTCCGAGGTTTGTCTGGTTCCGTCACTCTCGACGCAGTGTAAAGGGCTTTTGTATCGGCGTGTATCGCCATGTGTGGGAGGTTTCGATGCAGATTATCCCATCCGAACGCCCGATTCCGGCACCGCTCACCTGTAACCGCTGCCGCCACTGGGGCGCGCTCGCTGCGCACACCTTGTCAGAGGCTGAACAGTCGGGGCGCTGCGGGCGCTTCGCCGAAACCCGGCCTGGGGCGTCCCGGCCGCGCTGCAACATCTGCTGGGAACCAGCAGTCGCCGCACCACCGTCACAAATAAGCACGCTCACAGACAGTTGACAGGCTGAAGGCATAGATGAAAGCCTGCACCTTCCGTATCTTACTCCGCGTCGTACACGCCGTTTCGACCATCGAGATTCGGTGTGTCTTCGCGCTGACCGTCGCCGACCCACCCGACACTACCAGGATTGCCCATCGGGATCGTCTGCTCAACGATGCACTCGACATAGCCACATCATGATCCTTCCCTTGCTCGCCCGCACGTTGCCCGGTAGGATGGCGCGCGGGACGTTGGCGGACTAGGGGAAGGCGGGGCAGATGGCGAGCGAACTCTGGGCAGTGGCGCAATCGGCGGCGGTGCAGGACGCCATCGCGCATTGCCGCGCCGATCCTGTGGCCTGTACGAGCGTCGCGCCCGACTTCGCCGCCACATATGCGACATTCACGCAGCGCAATCAGCCTGGCTACTGGAACGGTTACCTGACGTGGGTCCTTGTGCAAGCAATGGCGACTGAGCGGTACGCGCACCTCACCTATTCGGTGCGCGAGACGGCGGGTCTCGTCCGCCAGTTCCTCGATGAACCGGCAGAAGAACCGGCACCGCGCGGCCCGTTCGGCCTCCTACGTTCCCGCCCCCAACCCTTCCGCGAAAGCGTGCCCGACATCGTCGCGCTGCTGGACCTCCTTATCACGCGCGGCGGCGCGGCTGCAGAAGAGCGGCTTGCCCACCTTAGCCCGGATGCCGATCCGTCGTGGCACGAGGAGGGCGCGCTCTTTTTCTCCGATGCGGAGCGCGACCGAATCCTGGAAACGCTCCCCGCCTTGCGGAACCTGCTGACCGAGCCCCCGCACGGCCCCCGCTTCCACTTCTGGATCGTCCGGCGGCCCGGCCTCGCCCGCCCCACGCGCGACATTCTGCGTGCGCCAGAACAATTCGTCACCGACCTCGCAACCATCTTCGACCATGCGCGTCGCACCAATGCCCAGGTCTTCATCCTCTGGGCGCCGTGAGATGTGGGGAGAAGCCAGGGAGAACCGCAGAGAACGCAAAGAGACAGGAAAAGATGAGAATTAGGTGACTGCAATGCGTCAATCCCTGTAACGCTTCATCTTTCTTTCTCTTCTTTGCGTTCTCTGCGCCTCTGCGGTTCTCCCCGGTTTCCGTCTAGACCAAAGACGGGACGGGGAGGGCGGCGAGGGTGACAGTGAAAGCGCTGCCCTTGCCGGGGGCGCTATCGAGGGTGAGGGTACCGCCCATCAGTTCGACGAGGCGGCGGGAAAGCGCGAGGCCGAGGCCGGTGCCGCTCTGCGAACGCGCATAGCCTGTTTCCACGCGGCGGAAGGGTTCAAAGATCAGGGCGGCGTGCTCGGTTGCGATGCCGATACCCGTGTCCTGGACAGTGAGGGCGACGGCCTCACCATTCGCCGTCACCCCAACGGTAATCACGCCGCCATCGGGCGTGAACTTATGCGCGTTCGTGAGCAAGTTGAGCATAACTTGCGTGAGACGCGCGGCGTCCGCCCGCACGAGCGGCGTTTCCGGCGGCACTCCGATAACCAATTCCTGGCGCTTCGCGGCGACGAGCGGCGCCAGGACGCGCTCGCAACTCCGGCACACGTCCGCGACATCTACCGCCTCCGCTCCAACGGTCATCCGGCCCGCGCCAACCCGCGCCATGTCGAGCAGATCGTTCACCTGCGCAAGCAGCAGTTCGCCGCTCGCAACGATGTCCTCCGCCGCCTCGTGCAGTTCGTCCGGGTCGTCAATCAGATCGTCGGCGATCAGCCGCCCAAAGCCGAGGATTGCATTAAGCGGCGTGCGCAGTTCGTGCGAAAGTGAGGCGAGGAAGTCGTCCTTGTGACGATTCGCCTCTTCTAACTCCCGCACCTGCGCCTTCACCTGGCGCAGCAGACGATCCTTGGTCATTGCCAAACCCGCCTGCTCCGCGACCAGTTCGAGCGTCGTCAACGACTGTGCGTCGAAAGATGGCGTACCGTCTCGCGCGCCCGCGACGAGTACCCCGACGACCGTCCCCTCAGCATGGATCGGCATGAATGCCTTGGAGTGGTATCCGCGCGCGAGACACGCGCGAAGCAGCGGCGTCATGGGTAAGGTACGGAGGTCTTCGATCACCGGCTCATACCCCTCGCGTGCCGCCTCGACCGCCTTCATCGTTTGCACTCCCGCCGTATATGTCTGGATCAGCAGATCGCGGATTTCGTTGTCCGCTTCCGGCGTGCGTGTCGCGTAGGCGGTGAGCGTTTGTCGCCCGTCCTGAAAAGTAATGACGCGCGCGTCGTCCACCCATTCGGCGGACAGATCGGCCAGCGCCTGCAAGATTGCCCGGCCATCCCCTGCCGAGTTGCACGCCTGCGCGACCGCTGCGACATAGGTCGTGTCGCGCTCGCGTCGCTGCAAGGTTGCCATCTGCGCCGTCACCTGTTGGTTCAGCCGCTCCCGTGCAATCGCCAGCCCCGCCTGCTCGGCGACGAGTTCGAGCGTCGTGACGGATTGCGCGTCCAGCGGCGGCGTGTCGGCACGCGCCGATACACTCAGTACACCAACGATCTCGGCGATCGCGCGGATCGGTATCGAGGCAATCGTATGATACCCCCGTTCCCAACCCGCTTGCCCAAGCGGCGTGCGGAGTTTGCCGACGCGCAGATCGCGCACCTTCGATGTATTGGCGCGGATTACCTCGTTTTCGAGCACGATTTCTGGCGGTCGTTCGACGCGTTTTTCGAGGATACGCCGGATTGCATGATCGGCCTCGGGTGTCCGCGACGCATAGGCGGCGAGCGAGGTGCCATCGGGATCAAACGTCGTCACTGCGGCAGAATCCGCCCATTGCGCGGCGAGCTCCGCGAGCATTTGCAATGTGGCCGGCCCCGACGCAGCGGAGTTGCACGCTTGCGCCACCGCCGCGACGAATGCCTTGTCGCGCTCGCGCCGTGCGCCATCTGCCACGCGTTGCGCCAGTTCGTCTTCAAGTTCCTTGCGTGCAGTGATGTCCCGCACTACCGCAATCGCCCCAACAATCTCGCCTCGCTCCCGCCACGGCGAAAGCGAGACGAGCGTGTCGAGCCACCGACCGTCTTTGTGGCGCTGCCGGTTCTCGATATGCGTGAAATTCTCGCCCCCGTCGAGTACACGTTGCCAGAGACCCGCCGTCTCCGGGTAGTCGTCGAGCGGAACCAGCGGCGGCGGGGTGCCGATCACTTCCGCAGCGGTATAGCCAAACAGTCGCTCCGCACCCTTGTTCCAGCCGGTGACGACGCTGTTTCGATCCATACGAATCATTGCGTCAGCCATATCTTCGAGCAGCGTTTCGGAATGCTGGCGGGCGTTCTCCGCTGCTGTATACAGGCGCGCGTTGACCACCGCCTGGGCGGCCAGTGGCGTAAACCGCTCGACGATCCGTAAATCGTCGTCGGTGAAGGCGTGGGTCTTGCGGCGGGAGGCGACGAGCACCCCAACCGGATCATCGCCGACCATGAGGGGCAGCATCAGATAACTGCGCACGCTGGTGGCAGCGGGCAAGGCGTCCGGCCCGCTACGGAGAACGCGCGCGTCTGCGAAGAGATCGGGGACATTGACCGACTGGCGGTGCCGATACACCCACCCGGTAAGGCTACCATTGAGCGGACGCGGTTGCGTTGACGGATAGCGTTCACCTACTCCCTGGCTGCGAATCGCCACCCGTATAAGCGCATCTGGCGCAAGACCATCCAGATAGATCGAGCACGTCACACACGGTACAAGCGCCATTAGTCCGCGTAGGATCGCGTTCAGCGTCGCCTCCAGATCGAGCGACTGGTTGACCCCCGCGATGGTTTCACCTAGCGTCGCCAGTTCGGTACGTCGGTGGGCGCTGGCAAGCGATGCCCCGAAGAGAACACCAATCTCGTCGAGCGCCGCTGGTGCATCCGGGCCGATGTAGCGCGGCGTGACATTGACCGCCTGAATAATCCCGAATCGGAGGTCGCCCATTGTCACCGGGAACGAGACGAGGTTGAAGGGCGGCGCGACACCAATCGCGCCGAGGGCATCCCGTGCTTCATCCGGTGGCGTGTACTCTGGGAGAATGACCGGCGCTTGATCGCGCAGTGTGCGCGCCGCAACGCTGGCATCTTCAAGGTGGTGCAGGGCGATTGCATCGCGCGCAAGCGCCGCACCGATTGTCGCATACGTCATGACGATCGTGCTATCCACCGGGTTAAAGGCATAAAAAGCGGTGGAACTGCTGCCGAGTGCCTCGCTCACCGCGAACAGCGCCGCGCCAGTCGGATCGGGCGCGTCCACCGCCTGCACGAGACGCGTTGCCAGCGAGAGCGGCGAATACGGGCCAATAGGGGCGACCATCTCGGCGGCACCTCATACGAGCAACAACGGTACGTACGACGAAGATGCACCGGCATCCTAACGATACGCCGCCCATTTTGTCAACGAAAGGGAAGTAGTCGAAAGTCAAAAGTAGGGCCGCATCCCGCTTCTTGTTACTTGTTAATTCCCCCAGCCTGATACGCCCGATCCATGAGCGACATGATATGCGCGACTTCCATGTCGCTGCCGTGCTGGCGGAGAATGCCGCCGACTTGAATTATGCAACCGGGATTCGCGGAGATGACGATGTCGGCATTGGTCGCCTCGGCGTTGGCGACTTTCCGCTCGCCGAGGCGGGTCGCCATTTCCGGCTGGGTGATATTGTAGATGCCGGCCGAGCCGCAGCACAGGCTGGATTCGTTCATCTCGACGAGTTTGATACCAGGGATCGAATTAATCAGCGTACGCGGCTGCTTGGAGATGCGTTGCGCGTGGCAGAGGTGGCACGGCTCCTGATAGGTCACCGTCGCGTCCACCGCGCCCATGTCCGCCGTGTTGATCGGGTGCTTCGCCAGCCATTCCGTCGCGTCGTTCACCTTCGCGCCGAAGGCGACTGCGCGGTCGGCGTACTCCGGGTCGTGATCCAGCAGATGCGTGTAGTCCTTCAACTGCGCGCCGCAGCCTGCCGCATTGACGATCAAGGCTTCCGCGCCACTCGCTTCAAAGGCGTCAATGTTCTTCTTCGCTAGTTCGCGCGCGCCATCGAGATCGCCCGCGTGGGCGTGCAGCGCGCCGCAGCATCCCTGCCCGGCGAAGGCGCAGACATCGTTGCCGTTCGCCGCGAGCACGCGCGCCGTCGCCCGCGTCACGTCCGCGAACGCGGTTGACTGGATACATCCCGCGAAGATGCCGACCGTATGCTCCGCCGCGCCATTCGTGGCAGGGAGCGTATTGCCACGCGGGACGAAGAACTTGTCGTCCATCTTCGGGAGGAGCAGTTCCTGCTCCTCGAGTTTCAGCAATTTGAGGATGCCGCTGCGCCGTACGAGGGTCTGCAAACCGGCTCGCTGGTAGAGCCGCATCATCCACGAGAAGGAACGGAACAGCGACATGTGCGGGAAGAGCAAGCCAAAGACCGCACCGCGCGTTACTCGCACTGGTGCGGGCTGCTCGTCCTCCTCCACTTGCTGAATCTGATCGCGTGCCGCCTCCACGAGCCGCCCATACTGCACGCCGGAAGGGCAAACCGCCTCGCAGGCGCGGCAGTTGAGGCACTGACTCATCTGGCCCGTAAAAACATCGTCCTCAATGTCGAGATTCCCTTCGCTGACCATCTTAATCAAATAGATGCGCCCACGCGGCGATGATGCCTCATGCCCCGTCTCGACGTACGTCGGGCAGGAAGAGAGACAGAGACCGCAGTGGACGCACGCATTGATAATCGCCGGGTCCGGCGCGTCGTGATCTGTGAAACCGCGAAGCAAATGCTCCAACGGTTGATGTGACTCTTCAACAGGCGTCAGCGTCGCCATCGGTTGCGTTCCTTCCCCGTCAGTCGGCACGCCCGGTCATCCGTCGGGCGCAACAATTCGCTGATCTATTGTACCGCGTTTCACGACCGGCGGGGATCTAATCCCCGGCCCGCGCAAACCAGTCCATAACATGGTGGTGGCATCATTCGTGTGGGCACGGGATTGGTGGGCGAATCTGCTCGCGCTGCCGGGGTGCGTGGCGGCAATCGAGAAAGGAAACGAGCGAACGCATGACGAGCACACAACCTTTCCGCCTGCTCACGATCAACACCGGTTCGTCCAGTCTCAAGGCCGCGCTTTACACGATGGCAGAGAAGCGGGAACTGGCGGTGCAGATCGAACGGATCGGCGAGAGCGGCGCGCACATCCGTATCGCGGACGCGGACGGCGCAGCGTTGCTCGACGAGCAGCGCGATCTGGCGGACCATGATGCTGCGCTTACGGCACTGTTCGCATGGCTCCACGATCAGCGTGGCGACCATCCCTTCGACGCGGTCGGGCATCGTGTGGTGCACGGCGGCCCCCGGTATCGCGAGCCGCAACGGGTCACGGCGGAACTGATCGCCGCGCTCCAGCGACTCACGGCGATGGACCCCAACCACATGCCGCAGGCGCTCGGCGCGATCCGCACGGTCGGCGAGGCGTATCCCCATGTCCCGCAGGTTGCCTGCTTCGACACGGCGTTCCACCGCCACATGCCGCCGGTCGCGCAGCGTTATGCATTGCCGCGCGCATACGCGGACGCCGGGGTAATCCGCTACGGGTTCCACGGCCTCTCGTATGAGTACATCATGCAGGCGCTCCGCGCGGCGGATCGAGCCGCCGCCGATGGCCGCGTCATCGTCGCGCACCTCGGCAACGGGGCGAGCATGGCGGCGGTGCGCGACGGTGTTGGCATCGAGACGACGATGGGCTTCACGCCGACGGGCGGCCTCGTGATGGGCACGCGCGCGGGCGATCTCGATCCGAGCGTACCGCTCTATCTGATCCAGTCGCGCGGCATGACACCCGACGACGCGAGCACGCTGCTCAACACGCAGGCCGGGATGCGCGGCGTTTCGGAGACGAGCGGCGATGTGCGCGATCTGCTGGACAAGGAACCGTCCGACCCGCGCGCCGCCGAAGCGATTGACCTATTCTGCTACCAGGCGAAGAAGTTCCTCGGCGCGCTCGCCGCCGCGCTCGGCGGGGTGGAAACACTCGTTTTCACAGGTGGAATCGGCGAGCACGCGGCCCCCGTGCGCGCGCGGATTTGCGATGGTCTGGATTTCCTCGGTATCCGACTTGATTCAGCGCGCAACGCCACCCATGCCCCAATCATCTCGCCCGATGGTAGCCCCGTCGCTGTCCGCGTCATGCCAACGGACGAAGACCTGATGATCGCCCGCCACACCTACCGCGTCGTGGCCGACGAAGGACCTGAGCGATGAGGACTGAGGACTGAGGGAAGGCTGATCCCCTTCTCAGTCCTCTCGACCGAAGGGAGAGAGCCATGCCCACGACCGCCTTCCGATTTGATGCCGCCATTTCCAGTGCGGTGAAGAATAACCACCCGGTCCCGCAACCGCGTCCGACGGCGGTGAAAGGACCGCTCTCGCCCGGATTGCTCGACCGGATGCACCGCTATTGGCAGGCCGCGAACTACCTGACGATCGGGCAAATCTACTTACAGGAAAACCCGCTCCTGCGCGGACCGCTCGCGGTATCGCAGATCAAGCCACGGCTGCTCGGCCATTGGGGCACCTCGCCCGGCCTGAGTTTCATCTACGTGCACCTCAACCGCCTCATCACCGAGCACGACGTGGACATGATCTACCTGGCCGGGCCGGGGCATGGCGGACCGGCGCTGCTGGCGAATGTCTATCTCGAAGGGACGTATTCGGAGATCTACCCCGACATCACGCGAGACACGGCGGGGATACGGCGGCTCTTTCGCCAGTTCTCGACGCCGGGCGGCGTGCCGAGCCACGTCAGCGTGCCAACGCCCGGCTCGATCCACGAAGGCGGCGAACTCGGCTACGTCCTCATGCATGCCTTCGGTGCGGCCTTCGACAATCCGGAGTTGATCGTCGTCGCCGTCGTCGGGGATGGCGAGGCAGAGACGGGGCCGCTCGCCGGATCATGGAAGGGCACGAGTTTCCTCAACCCGGTGCGCGACGGCGCGGTGCTACCGATTTTGCACCTCAATGGCTACAAGATCGCCAACCCCACCGTCCTCGGCCGCGCCAGCGACGACGATGTGCGCGCCGTTATCGAAGGGAACGGCTACGAGGTGCATTTCGTGGAAGGCGACGATCCGGCGCGGATGCACCAGCAGTTCGCGGCGACACTCGATACGTGCTACACAAAAATCCGCGCTATCCAGGTGGACGCCCGAACAAACGGTTTTTCGGGTCGGCCCCGCTGGCCCGCGATCGTCTTGCGCTCTCCGAAGGGATGGACGGGGCCGACGGAACTCCGCGACGTGCCCATCGAAGGGACATTCCGCGCCCATCAGGTGCCGCTGGAGAATGTCAAAGGCGATCCCAAGCAGCGGGAGATGCTCGATGCATGGATGCGCAGCTACAAACCGGACGAACTGTTCGATGCGGACGGTCGGCTGATCCCCGAACTCGCCGCCCTCGCGCCGCGCGGGAATCGCCGGATGGGCGCGAACCCACACGCGAACGGCGGCAAACTGCTCGTGGACCTCGACATGCCCGACTTCGAGGAATACGCGATCCCGGTCCCGAAGCCCGCCACCGAGCGGCACGAATCCACGCGCCAACTCGGCAAGATGCTGCTGGACGTCTTCGCAGCGAACAAAGCCGCCGCGAACTTCCGCCTCTTCTGCCCCGACGAGACAAACTCGAATCGGCTGGGCGATGTCTTCACCGTCGAGAACCGCTGCCTCGTCGGTACGACGCTCGATATTGACGATCATGTCGCGGTGGACGGTCGGGTTTTTGAGGTATTGAGCGAGCATCTCTGCGAGGGATGGCTCGAAGGGTACACGCTGACGGGGCGGCATGGGCTGTTTGCCAGTTACGAGGCGTTCGCGATGATCGCCGCCTCGATGATCGTGCAGCA
>JBBSFO010000092.1:0-11658 GCA_038238655.1 Thermomicrobiales bacterium
ACACCGGTTTACCCCCCCGCTGCATGCGCCAGCCCCGATACCATCGCTCGATCAGTAGCGCCCCCGCGACCGCGCCGACCGCGATCAGGATCGCGCCGATCACCTGCCAACTGCGCAACCGGCCCCATTCGATCGGATAATAGTTCGGATCGGCAACGAACCATTTTTCGTGCGCGGAGACAGGCTGCGGCGCGAGCAAAAGCATACCGGCGCCCGCCATACTGCACCACAATCGTCGTTGTATCATCGGATTTTCCTCCTGCCTGCACCGAATACGCACTTCGTGCGATATTTCACAATAGAGTGTACACCGATTTCGGCGCCCCGGTTCGCCCACCGCGCAGTGTTCCCCATCGCGTACGACGTGGCGGCAGCGTCATATGTTTGGCACACACGTTCATATTTTCGGCACAAACGATTGGTATAGAATAGACAGCCCGGCATCATCGGTCGGACACGGGCAGACGCAAAGGAGGCGGCAGGCATGTCGCTCGAAGTACGAGACGTGAGCAAATCCTTCGGCGCCTTCGCGGCGGTGCGAGATGTTTCGTTCACCGCCGAGCAGGGGCAGATTTTCGGCTTCCTCGGTACGAACGGCGCGGGCAAGACGACGACGATGCGCATCATCCTCGACATCCTCCGCCCGGACACCGGTAGCGTGACGTGGAACGGCAAACCGAATACCGATGTGCCGCGCCGCCTTTGGGGTTATTTGCCGGAGGAGCGCGGGTTGTATCCGAAGATGGTGGTGGAGGATCAACTGCTCTTTCTCGCCCAACTCTACGGTGCGTCGGCGCGCGATGCCCGGCGCGATCTGAATGCGTGGCTGGAACGCTTCGCCATCGTCGAGAACCGCCGGAAGCGCGTCGAGCAACTGAGCAAGGGGAATCAGCAGAAGATCCAGTTCCTCGCCGCCGTTTTGCACGACCCGGACATCCTCATCATGGACGAACCCTTCAGCGGCCTCGATCCCGTCAACGCCGCGCAGATGATCGAGGCGTTCGGAGAGATGCGGCAACGCGGCAAGACGATCATCTTCTCGACGCATCAGATGGAGCAAGCGGAGGAACTATGCCAGGCTATCGCGATCATCCATCGCGGACAACTCGTCGTGCAGGGCGATGTGCGCGCCGTGAAGCGGCGCACGGGGCGGCAGGTTGTCCGACTCGCCCTTGCGGAGGACGCCGAGATCGCCTGGCTGGACCGATTGCCGGGCGTGACTGTCACGAA
This sequence comes from Thermomicrobiales bacterium, assembly GCA_038238655.1. GTDB lineage: Bacteria > Chloroflexota > Chloroflexia > Thermomicrobiales > JALYUS01 > JALYUS01. The sequence goes on from JBBSFO010000092.1 coordinate 1,231, forward strand.
GAGACGGCCCGATTTCGTCGAGATGGATGTGCAACACGGCAATGACCCCGAGACGATCCTACGGGCTGCGCTCGAACATGGCGGTCGCGTCACCCGCTTCGAGATCGGCGAGCCGTCCTTGAATGACATCTTCCTCGCCAGCGTTGGCGGGCACGATGTCACCGACCGCGAAGTAGCGACCGCGCCGCGCGAAACCGTCGCGGCACGGTAACGGAGGAAAGCGATGCAACGATCGTGGGAGAAAATCGGGCTGATTGTCCAGCGCGAATACCGGGCGCGGACGCGGCAGCGCAGTTTCGTCATCATCACCGTGTTGATGGCGGTCGTCTTTGTCCTGCTCGCCTGCACGCCGACAATCGTGCAGGCGATCCGTGGCGGTCGGAATGACGCGACCAAGATCGGCGTGCTCGACGCCGCGAATCCCACTGCGACGCCGGACGCTATTGCGCGCCTCGATCAGCAACTGAAAGCGGACGGCACGAATGGGAGCGCCATTACGCTTCTGACAGCGTCCGTGTTCACCGCCGTGCCGCAGTCACAGGTCACGACGGGCACGTACGATGGCTATCTCACCCTCGACCGGACCCCAGCGGGCGATCTGACGTTCGACTACGCGACGAAATCCGGCACGCGGGACGCGACCACCGCGCGCATTCAGCAGGCGGCGACCTTCCTCGCCGTGCAGGATCGCCTGACGCGCGCGGGGCTGACACAAGCGCAGCAGAGCCAGGTGTTCGCGCCGCCGACCTTTTCGGTCAGTGCGACGAACCCGACGACGAGTGCGGACACAGAATCGGAGACTGAAAAGACCGCCAATCGCGGCCTCGCCTACATCCTCGACATCCTCCTGTACACGACGATCATCGTCTACGGCATGTGGATCGCGGGCGGCGTTGTGGAGGAAAAAAGCAACCGGATCATGGAGATTATGATTAACGCCGCGACGCCGACGCAACTGATGGCGGGAAAAATCCTCGGCATCGGCGCGGCGGCATTGACGCAGTACCTTTGCATCACGATCCCCGGCGCAATCACCCTCGCTTCGCAGGGATGGATCGCCCAGACCCTGCTCGGCGAGCGCACTGGCGCGGCGGCGCTCGATCTGACCGGGATTTCCATCACCGCCGTGGGCGCATTCCTCGGCTTCTTCATCCTCGGTTTCCTGCTCTACGCCGCGCTCTACGCCGGGGCAGGATCGCTCGTCAGCCGCCAGGAGGATGTGCAGCAGATCGCCGCACCGATGCAGATGGCGATGATCGGCAGTTTCTTCGCCGCTATCTTTGCCCTCGGCAAACCCGACGCAACCCTGACGCGCGTCCTCGCCTTCGTGCCGTTTTGCAGCCCGCTCGTCATGCTCACGCGCGTTCTCGTCGGCCACCCAGCAGCGTGGGAGGTCGCGCTGTCGGTCGTAATTCTGGTGGCGAGCATCGCGTTCTTCGTCACGCTTGCGGCGCGCATCTACCGCATCGGCGTTCTCCTGTACGGCGCGCGTCCAAATCTGCGCACCGTCTTCAGGATGAATCATGCGCGGGTGGCGCGATGAAACCTCACCCTCGGCCCTTCTCCTTTGCTGAAAAGGGAAAGAGAGGGGGAGCACGTATGGACAGGAGCGAGTAACTATGGTTTTCGGGACTTGACAGGATCGGTCGGCGGGTGTACATAGGATAAAGGAACTGTGATCAACAGGAGGGATGATAGATGACTCCGCCGAAGGATCAACCGCCCGTTTAGGGCGTGGAGAACAGACGAACACTGTTTCGGTTCCAAAGGAGAGTGCGGACGCAAAGAGAAGCGTCCGCACTTTGATTTAACGGGAGGAGTTGGGGGGATACGTCCTTCCGAGACATCGTACGACGTGGGGCGCATTGCCCGGCACTGGTACCACGCGAGCGTCATGCGTATACTTCCCCTCGTGACCCTACGCGAAACATTCACGGCGGGCCTCGTCACCCGACCGTTCTGACTACCGACGACGAAAAGCGAGGCACGGCATGTTGCTCACCCGTACCGAAGTACCGCACGCAAAGACGGGATTCATTCGTGCCAATGAGATGCGCATCCGCACCGCCGCGTGGCCGTCCGACGGCTACCCCGCCGTTTTCGTGCACGGTCTTTCCAGCGGTTGGCAGTCGTGGCTCCCGCCGCTCGCGTATCTCTGGCCAACCCTTTCCGTCACGGCGGTGGACTTGCGCGGGCATGGTGATTCCGACAAGCCGGAAGCGGGCTATACCCTGACGAATTACGCGGCGGATGTTTGGGAGGCGATGGGCAAGATGCGGCTGAAACGCCCGCCCGTGCTGATCGGCCATTCGCTTGGCGGGGCGATTGTGCGGCGGATTGCGGCGGAGCACGCGGGCGAACTCGCCGCCGTCGTCGTCGAAGACAGCGACTTGTGGGGTACGGAGGGCGCGACGCCCGAGCAGCGGCGCGCGCACGGTGAGGAGTGGCTGAGAAATGTCCGCCGTCCCCTGCCCGATCTCATCCAGACGGAGATGGAGCGCAACCCAAGCGCTTCCTACCGCGAGGCGATGGAACGGGCGACGCGCGTGACGAATACCGCCGACGGCGTCTTCCTCAGCGCGGCGGAGGGGGTTGGCCTCGCCACCGGGGACACCTACGATGATGTGTTGCCGCGCATCACTTGCCCGTTCCTGCTCGTGCGCGGCCTGCCCGAACTCGGCGGCGCGGTGCCCGAAGCCGCTGCCGCTCGGCATCAGGAACTGATCCCGAACGCCACGGTCGTCACTATTCCAGAGGTCGGCCACAGCGTCCATGGCCAGCAACCCGAAGCCTTCTCCGCCGCCGTCCTCGCCTTCCTCCGCGAGCATGGCATTATCGGGAACGAAGCCGAATGAACCGCAGAGACGCAGAGAACGCAGAGAGGGAAGAGGGGAAATAAGGAAGAGAAGAATGAAAAGGTTTTCGTCGTTCTCATCTATCTTTTCCTCTGTGTTTCTCTGCGTCCTCTGCGTCTCTGCGGTTCATTCGGCTTCGACGAAAGGGTTGCGATGAGGGCCGTGGATGGTGGGGATACGGAGTTGCTGGCGCGGTATGAGGCGGCGGTCGGGTATCTCGAATCGCTGCTGAAGTGGCACACGACGCGCCCGGCAGGGTACGATCCGCAGGTCCATTTGTCGCGCGAGCGGATGCTACTGCGCCGCTGGGGTGACCCCCATCGCCGCTACCCCATCGCACACATCACCGGGACGAGCGGCAAGGGGAGCACCTCCGCGATGCTTGCCAGCATATTGCGCGCGGCAGGCCACCACACCGGCATGCATACCTCGCCCTATTTGCAGGCGTTTACCGAGAAAATCCGCCTCGACGACGCGTATCTCTCGATCCCCGAACTGGCGCAACTCGTTGACGAATTGCGTGTTCACGCCGCCACGATGGAAGCGGAGGGCGTGCATGGTCCGCCGTCGTACTTCGAGGCAACGGTTGGTATCGCCCTGACCGCCTTCGCACGGCACGAAATGGATGTGGCGGTCGTCGAGGTCGGCATCGGCGGTCGCCATGATTCGACCAATGTCCTGACGCCGCATGTCTCGGTGATCACGAATGTCGGGTTCGATCACACCGGTATTCTCGGCTACACGTTGCACGACATTGCCTACCAGAAGGCGGGGATCATCAAGCTTGGCGTGCCCGCCGTCACCGCGACGACCGCGCCCGAAGCGCTCGCCGTCATCCGCTTCGAGGCGGAGGCGTACGGCGCGCCGCTGACGACCGTACATGTCAACGACGACGCCCCGCCGCCCGATGCGATGGGCGCGACGATCCATGCCCTCGGGCCGGAGGGCGCGACGTTTACCCTGCGGCACGGCGACTGGCACCTACCAAACGCGCGAATTCGCATGCTCGGCGCGCATCAGGTCACCAATGCCGCGACCGCCGTTGCCGCCGCGCGCGTGCTCGATGCGTCCGGGATCGCTGTGCCGGACGACGCGATCCGGGCGGGGTTGGAAAACGCTTTCTTTCCCGGTCGGTTGGAAGTGATGCAACGCGGTCCCGGCATGCCAACCGTCGTCATAGATGGCGCGCACAACCCGGACAAAGCGCGCTCGCTCGTTGCGGCCCTCGGCGCGCTCTTTCCCGGCAAGCGGGTCGTGCTCGTCCTCGGCATGGTGGCGGACAAGGACACAACAGCCGTGCTCGATGTCGTTACACCCATCGCCGCCACGATCATCGCGACGCAAGCGCCGATCATCAACCGCGCCGTCACCCCGGCGGCGGAACTGGCGGAGCGCATCCGCGCGCGCGGCGTCCCGGCGGAAGCGGAGCCGGACCCTGAGATTGCGGTGGCAGCCGCGCTCGGCCTCGCCGGGCCGGACGATCTCGTGTGCGTCACCGGCTCGCTCTACCTCGTCGGTGCCGTCCGTCGCCGCTGGATCGCCACCGACGATGTCGCCGTCCGCGCCACGAGTTTGCCGTAGTCGAGCGTAGAATCTGTCGCATGCATGTAGCCAACACATACCGGCTCTTCCGCAACGATGGTGAAGCAGTGGGGGCAGGCCGACAAGGCTGCCAAGGCAAAACCCACCATGTGTCGCATACTCAGCCAAACGCAGTTTCCTATCGCCAGAATCGCGAGACCCCTCTTGGTTTTGCCGTATTTTCGGATTCACCCTCCCTGCGGAAGAGCCGACATACCCGGCGTCGGTTTGCCCTCCCCAGGCAAATGACGATCGGCCCCGTTCAGGACTCGACATCACATTGCTTCGGCGCTGTGCCGTCTGCACGGTCACGGGCCGTCTTTCGTAGCGGGGGACAGAGATGCCTGCCCGGCTGATTATGCCGATGGGTTGTGGAAATAGTGGCCCTGATCGAGATCGGCGATGAGCTCGGGATACGTCGGCTGCCACCCCACCAGCGCGCGGGTCAACGCGCTCGAGGCCGGGCTGTCGGCCGCGAGGAAGCCCCCCAGGAAGCCGAAGTGCGCGTTTGCCTCCTCACGGGGGATCGAGACCACCGGCAGGTTCAGGTGGTGGCCGATCACCTCCGCGATGGCGCGTACCGGCACGCCCTCGTCGGCGACCGCGTGCAGCACCGCTCCCGCAGGGGCGATCTCCAGCGCCAGGCGGAAGAGGTGCGCGGCATCGCGCCGGTGCACGGCGGGCCAACGGTTGCTCCCGTCACCGATGTAGCCGGAGACGCCTGTGTCCCGGGCGATGCCGACCAGGGCGGCCATGAAGCCGTGATCGCCATCGCCGTGCACCGTCGGGGCGAGTCGCACCACCGACGACCGGACGCCGCGAGACGCGAGGGAGAGCGTCATCTGCGCATTAGCCATCCGTCTCTCCGGGCCGTTGCTCACCGCTCCCGCCGACGCATTGGGATCTCGCCCGTCCTGTTCGGTCCCCACACGCCCCGGTGCGAGCCCGAGCACCCCGGAGGCGATGACGAACGGGCACTCAGAACCCGCGAGTGCCTCGCCGAATATCTCGATGGCGCGGCGATCCGCATCGGCAGCGTCCTGGAAGCCCCCCGAGAACGCGAGGTCGTGCTTGAACGCAAGGTGGATCACGCCATCCGACGCGGCGGCCGCACTCCGCAGGCTGTCGAGATCATCGAGCGTGCCGCGATGCACCCCTGCCCCGGCGGCGGCGAGGGCAGTGGCCGAGGCATCCGAGCGCGCGAGCCCGACAACCTGATGGCCCGCGCCGATGAGCTCGGGAATGACGGCGGAACCGATCCATCCGGACGCGCCGGTGACAAATACGCGCATGAGTAAATCCTCCTGGTGACCGACTGCCCTCAGCGCAGACCTTGCGCGACAACAGCCTATGTCAGTCACTGACATCGTCATGATACTTGATGTCAGCCGCTGTCGTCAAGTAGAATAGGGGTATGAGTCGATGGAAGCCCGATGCGCGCGGTCGGCTGGAGCAGGCGGCACTGCAACTCTACGTCGAGCCCGGGTTCGAACAGACCACGGTGGCGGCGATCGCCCGGCGGGCGGGGCTCTCCGAGCGCACGTTCTTTCGGCATTTCGCCGACAAGCGCGAGGTGCTGTTCTGGGGTGCGGGTGCGCTGCAGGAGATCGTCGTGCGCACCGTTGCCAGCGCACCGGATGCTGCGGCGCCGATCGACGCGATCGCCGTAGCGCTCGAGACTGCGGGAACCCTCCTTCAAGAGCGCCGCGACGGCGCCCGCCAGCGCCAAGCCGTGATCGCGGCGAACGCCGAGCTCCAGGAGCGCGAGCTGAAAAAGCTCGCCGCACTCGCTGCAGCGATGGCCGACGCGTTGCGCCAGCGCGGCGTCACCGAACCGTCGGCGAGCCTGGCTGCCGAGGCAGGGATCGCGGTCTTCAGGATCGCGTTCGCACGCTGGATCAATGAAGCCAACCCGCGAGCGTTATCGCAGCTCATCCGAGAGTCGCTCGACACGCTCAAAGCCGTGACCGCAGGCAGGTGACCACTGGCGCAAGTATTGCTCAGAGGGCACCGCAAGAACACGAAAAGCCTCTTCCCGCTCGGTACCCCTGTTGATTCGTGTTTCACTGCACCACGACGAGCGGATCGGCGTGGCGATGAATCAGTTTCCAGTCCGCGTCTTCGCGGCGGAAAATTTCGGTGACGCGGAGCGCCTTCGGGGCGAACTGCTTGCTGTCGTTCGGACGGACATCGCCGCGCTCGATGGCAACGGTATAGGCCATCGCAGACGTGACATGGCAGGCGATGATGTCCGAATGGACGGCGCCTTCCGCATTGCGCTTGGCGGCCCAGGTGTAGCGATCTTCGACCGCCTGCCAGCCCTGCTCGTGGCCGCCATAGCCGCCGAACATCGTGATGTCGTCGGTGGGCGATGCTTGCGCTTTCCACGGCCCGGCGTCGCCGTTGAAGAACGCGGCGGTCGCTTCCTGTCGGCGCGCGAGGAAGTCCCGGAACTCTTGCTCAATGGATGCTGCTGATGTCATTGCGGTGTTCCCTTCCCTCTCACAGGACGCGGAAACGGCGGACCATCGCTTCGTCCACCTCGACGCCGAGACCCGGGCCGTTGGGCACCGCGATGGAGCCGTTCACCATCTCGAGGTGCGTGGTGCAGAGATTGTTGAGCAGCGACGCCGATGAGACATTGTATTCCAGGTAGCGGGAATGCATGAGGTAGGCGTTCAGGTGGAGCGATGCCGCTTTGAGGATGTCCGTCAGCCACGCGTGCGGGACGCACTCGATCTGGCGGCGCATCGCGAAGTCGGCGATCTGCTTGCCAACAGTCAATCCACCGCAGCGCGACAAGTCGGGCTGAAGGACATCCACACGCCCATCGGTTGCCAGTCGCTCAAACTCATCGAAGCCACCGTATTGCTCGCCCGCCGCGATCCGCAGCCGCGTCGTGTGCTCGGCAAGGGTGCGATACCCGGCGATATTCTCGGGGTGGAGGCAGTCTTCGAGCCACACGACGCCGAGCGCTTCCAGTTCACCGATGACGGTGATCCAATCGCGGAGCGAACGCGGTCGGTAGGGATTGTCGTACGCGACACCGTACCAGCCACCATCCACGAGGAGATCAACGCCCGGCCCCGCTTCCTCGCGCGCCGCGCGGACCAGGGCGATATCGCGGGCGATGTCGTGGCCGAACGCGCCCCAGCCGAACTTGATCGCCGTGAAGCCACGCTCCACATATTCGGCGACCGCCGCCTTCATCGCGTCGGGCGTCGGGCGGAAAAGGGTCGAGGCGTACGCTCGAACCGTGTCGCGGTATTTCGCGCCAAGCAAGGTATGCACCGGTTGGCCGAACGCCTTGCCCGCGATGTCCCACAGGGCAATATCCACGCCGGAGATCATTTGCATGCCCGCCCCCTGCCGCCCGTAGTAGGCAAGGAAGCGGTACATTTTTTGCCAGAGCCGCTCGCGCTCCAACGGGTTCTCGCCGATCAGCGCCGCCTTCAGGGACTCGATGCCGATCTGGCCGCCGGATGGTGCGTCCACAATCGCCTTGCCGACATGCGGCTGCGTCTCGATGTCGGCCCATCCCGTAATTCCCTCGTCCGTGCTCACCTTGAGGAGCGCGATAAACCGCGTCCCGTGCGCCTCACCGGCGACCGATGGATCGGGGTAATCCTTTCCTGTATCCAGCACCATCGCCTCGACATCGGTGATCTTCATTGTTCCCTCATTTGGCGTGCAACAAAAACGCGGTCCAGGAATCTACGTGGCAGGAGAAATCTGGAGGTTTTTGAATGCCCCTTCGAGACCGGCGCCACCGCGCGACGGTGAATTGGCGATGACGCCGACCGTGCCGGGTTTCACGAGGGCCACCTTCCACATACCGAGCGTTGTCCCATTCACGGCGAGCGTGACAGTCTCTCCTTTACAGATCACCGTCAGATGGTTGGGAACTCCGCCCTTCTTGATCGCTGGCGAGGTGGTGAGCGATTGGATCGTCGTGTTCGAGTTGTCGGCATTGATTTGCAAGAGGGTATATTGCCCCATCGAATTGATGCGAAACGCATAGCGCAGGTTGTTCGGGTCCCCCGCGACCGGTTGCTGGCTGCGAAACGCGACGCCGTACTCACCAAAGTCCGGGCCGGCCACACGGCGGACATCCACATCCAACGTGAAATCGGCGGTGGTCTGGAGATCCGGAGCGGAGACGGTCCAACCGCCCGAGTCAAGCAGTAACGCGAGGTGATATTCGCTGGCGGCACGATCGTAACTCGCGCGGTACGTTTTCGTTTCCTCCACTGTCCATGTGGAGAAGTTCACTGCGGCATTGCTCGTTGGTGGTGAGAGGGTGGCTGAGGCCGACCGTGTCCCCGTGCTCGGGGGGAGAGTTGCAGCAGCGTCGTTCGTTGGCGATGAGAGTGTGGCTGAGGTCGGTCGCGCTGCTGCACTCGAGGGAAAGGTCGCGGTGGCCGTGCCTCCAGGCTGTACCACCAAGTACGCTGCGACCCCTGCGAACGCAATTACCAGCGCGAGCGCGCCGCCGACGAACCAGAAAGCGCGTCCGCGTGGCGCGCGCCGCTTCGTATCGTCCGCACGCGGCGGTGGGGGAGTGATTGCGGGCGTGCCCGGTGGCGGTTCGCTCGGCGGGCCACCGTAGGCCGCCGGTACGCCCGGTACGGCGTCGTCCGTGCGTAGCCGGGAGATCCCCTCGACCAGTGTCGGCAACGGGGTGGGGCCGGTATCGGGCAATAGCGTGGGCGCGGCATCCGATTCGGCAACCGGCATCGTAGACAGGGCATGCAGCGCTGCGACGGCATCCGCCGCCGTCTGATACCGCGCGTCCGGGTCGCGCTCCATCAGTCGTTCGACGGTCTGCACGAGCAGCGGCGAAAGGCCCACGCGCACCGTCGCGAGTGGCTGCCGCCTGCGGACGTATGGTTCCCCGATCAGCATCTCGTACAGGATCAATCCGAGGCTGAACAGATCGCTCCGACCATCCAGGTATTCCGCGCTCGCCGCTTGTTCGGGGCTCATATAGATCGGCGTGCCGGGGTGCCCAATCGTCATCTGCGTGCGATGGCTTTCGTGCCCCACCTGCGCGATGCCGAAGTCCGTCACCTTCGCCACGCCACGGCGGGTCAGCATGATATTTGCCGGTTTCAGATCGCGATGGACAATGTCCTGCTCGTGGATCGCTTCGAGCGCGTGGGCGACTTCCAGCGCGATTGCCACCGCACGTTCTGCCGGCAAGGTACCGACAGTGGTGAGGAGGTCGCGCAAATCCGCGCCATCCACATACTGCATGACGAGGTAATAGTTGCGGTCGGAGTCAACCGCGAGTTCGTGAACGGTGACGATATTCGGATGGGCCAGACCGCCCGCCGCGCGGGCCTCGCGCTGGAACCGCTCCAGATACCGCTCGTACGTCGCCTGATCCGTCTGCTCGCGGGTGGCGAGCAACTCCTTGACCGCGACGTTCCGGCGAAGCAGGGGATCGAACGCGAGGTAGACGCGCCCGAACGCCCCCTGTCCAATGACGCGCTCGATGCGGTATTTCCCGCCGAGGATCGTCGCGGGGGCTTGTGCGGCGTCCGTCGTTCGTCGCGCCATGCCGTCATCGCTTCCGACGGGGTCCCCGGGAGGTGCACTGCCGTCTGCCATCGCCGCTTCCTTCCCGCGCGTGGCGTGCGTCCGCTACGGTCCGCGCCAGTGGATCGAGCCGAGAAACCGGATCGTAGCGTACTCCTCGGGATTCTGCCAGTGGCCTCGATCCCCGAATCCGCGCGGCGCCGATGCTATACTCGTCGGTAACGGCGTGACGGGTTGAGCGTCCCGGTAGGCAAGGAGAGCGATGAGCGCGCAACAAACGGCACTGGTCGCGGACGTGGGGGTCGCGCTGAACGCAACCGACCCCTTGCCCGTGATGCTCCAAACGTGCGCCGAGGCGGTCGTGCGCCACCTCGATGCCGCATTCGCGCGCGTCTGGGTGCTGGAGCACGCCGAGCAGATGTTGGCGTTGCGCGCCAGTGCGGGCCGCTAC
>JBBSFO010000093.1:0-11656 GCA_038238655.1 Thermomicrobiales bacterium
CACGGCGGCCTGATCTTCATTGATTTGCGCGATCGCTACGGCATCACCCAATGCACAATCAACCCGACCCATGCGCCCGAAGCCCACGCGACGGCCGGGGAAGCGCGCGCAGAGTACGTCTTGGAAGTGACGGGCAAGGTCGTCCGCCGTCCTGACGGCGCGGAAAACCCGCAGATCGCGACGGGCGGCATCGAACTGCTCGTGGACGGCGTGAAGATTCTCAATCCCTCCAAGACGCCCCCCTTCGTGATCGCCGAGGGCGCGGAGCAGGGTGAGGTGGATGAATCGTTGCGCCTCACCTACCGTTACCTCGATCTTCGCCGCCGCCCGATGGCCGAGCGGATGATTTTGCGGCACACCGTCGTTAAGTTCATGCGGGACTGGCTTTCGGCGCGCGGATTTTTGGAGATCGAGACGCCGATGCTCATCAAGGCGACACCCGAGGGCGCGCGGGACTTTCTCGTGCCGAGTCGCGTTCATCCCGGCGAGTTTTACGCGCTGCCGCAGTCGCCGCAGCAACTGAAGCAGATTTTGATGATCGCGGGGATGGACCGCTACTTCCAGATCGCCCGCTGTATGCGCGACGAAGACCAGCGCGCCGACCGGCAGTTGGAGTTCACGCAGTTAGACCTCGAAATGTCCTTTGTTTCGATGGAGGACGTTCTCAATCTTGCCGAAGACCTGTATACCGAACTGACGGAAACCGTCACGGGTATGCGCGTTCAGGACAAGCCGTGGCAGCGATTGAGTTATGCCGACAGCATGGAGCGGTACGGCAATGACAAGCCTGATCTCCGCTTCGGCATGGAACTCAAGGATGTTTCCGACCTTGTGCGCGAAAGCCAGTTCGGTGTCTTCGCGAACACCGTACAGGGCGGCGGCGCGGTGCGCGGCATCTGCCTGCCCGGCCAGGGGGCAATGACCCGTAAGGAAATTGACGCGCTGATCGCCCTGGCGCAGAGCTTTGGCGCGAAGGGACTCGCATATTTCATCGTCGAGGAGCAGGAGGGCACGCCCACCGCCCGCTCGCCGATTGCCAAGTTCTTCACGCCCGATGAGCAGCGGGCTATCTTCGCCCGCTTCGCGGCGACGCCCGGTGACTTGATCGCCTTCATCGCGGACGAGCGCGCGCGCGCGGGCGACGTACTTTCTCGTCTCCGGCAGCACTTCGGGCAGACACTCGGCCTCGCCGATCCAAACGTCATGGCCTTCGCGTGGCTTCTCGAACAGCCATTTGTCGAGTGGAACACAGACGAGCAGCGCTGGGACGCCGTTCATCACCCCTTCGTGATGCCTTTTGAGCAGGACCTCCCGCTGATGCAAACCGATCCGGGGAAGATGCGCGCCCAGCAGTACGACCTCGTCGCCAACGGCTTCGAACTCGGCAGCGGCAGTATCCGCATCGCCCAACGCGACTTGCAGGAGCGCGTTTTCCGCCTCCTCAATCTCGATGAGGAAGAGTTGCAGACGAAGTTCGGCGGCTTCCTACGCGCCTTCGAGTACGGCGCACCGCCGCACGGCGGCATCGCCCCAGGCATTGACCGCCTCATCATGCTCTACGCGCGCGAAGAAAACATTCGCGAGGTGATCGCTTTCCCGAAGAATCAGTCCTTCCAGGACCTGATGCTCGGCGCTCCCTCTACCGTCTCGCAGCGGCAGTTGAACGATCTCCACATTGCCGTCGTCCCGTCAAACAAGACGAACGAGTAGCGCGGTGAAATTAGTGAGCCGAGAGGTAGGCTGAAGCCCGCTACTACTGGGAAATTTGGCAGGACCCGTGGATGCGAGGGCCGCACAAGGCTCCGCGTATCGGGACGCCCCCACTCCTTGTGTCGTGGGGCCTTCCGTATGCTATTGCCGCCGTTACGGCTTGACAAGGACGGGGTTCGTGATAACGGTAATGGGTGCGCCGGGGAAGAGTTTGAACTGGCGGTGAAAGGTAAAGGTGCCCTCCGGTGCACCGTTCGCGGCGATTGTGACGACCACATTGAGATGCGTCCGTGTGGTGTCGGTGAAACTGACCACGTAATTGTGGCCGTTGAGGGCGAAGGTGAGTGGGTCACTCGTAAAGGTCGCCGTCTGCGAGCCAATGTCGGTGTCCGCCGGGGTGCCTTTATCGTAGATATGCACATTGATGCTGTTACCCGTGACGGTGATGATCAACCGTGAGAACTGTCCCTGGGCCGGAGTCACGTCGTTGACCCAGTTACCATCGTAGCTGTCCGCAGTTGGCTGCGCCGAGAGTGTCGTGAAGGACGCGATGTCCGAGTAGCCGATCGGGCCGGAACCGACTTTCGCTGCGCCCCGCACCTCGTACTGGGTGCTCGGGTCAAGGCTTGTCAGCGTCACGACGACGCTGGTGCCCGGCGTGCAGGAGACGGTGTCGATATTCGTCGCGAAGCTCGTGTCGCCCTTCAGCCGGATCTCCGCCGTGCCGCACGTTGCGACATCCGTCGTGAACGAGATCGTCGCCTTGTTCGGGGTGATATTTGTGACGGTGGGATGCGTCAACACCGGCGCGGTCGGTGTCGTGGTGGGCGTGCCGGTCCCGCCCGTGTTGGTGACGTAGCGCCATGTGTAGTAGTGCTGGCCGATGTTGCCGAACTCGACCTTGAATGGATCGGGATTATTGTTGTTGTAAGTCAGCACCCGACGCTCGAAGACCTGCGCGATGATCGAGCGCGGCGTACCGGCGATCATCACCGTCGCCCGGAACGGCTCGCTCGTGGCAAGGCCGACCGAGGCAAGGCCGACTTTGGTGCGAAAGTCCGCGAAGACGCCGAGGACGTTGTGCTGCGTCGTGCTGTCGTAGGCGCTGATCGCCGGGGACATCGAGATGCCCGCGAAGCCACCACCGTCGGTGATGCTGCCATCTGCGGCGACAATCACTGTGATGAATCCGCCGACCCGCGCGGGTGTGTTGGCGAGCAGAGAGGCCGCCGTCGTGCCGAGTTGGGCGTACGTCGGCCCGGCGTTGTTCGGGTCGCCCGCAATCGGGATGGCGGCGGGCGGGAACTGCTGGAAAGTGGCGTCGCCAATCTGCTTGCGCCCGGTGATCAGTTCATTGGCGAGCAGGCCGTTGGTGACGACGCCGGTGGCGGGGTGGGTCAGTTCCATGCGCGCCTTGTCGAAGTATTGCACGAGGCGCGAGCCGCCCGGCGCTTCCGCATACGGTTCCTGCTGCCCATCGTGCGCGAGCGGGAGCGGCCCCCAGAAGTTCGGTGTGATTGCCTCCCCTTGCTGCCATTGCGACTGAAAGGCCGCGTTGGCGAAACTACTGGCGGCACGAGCGCTAAACAGCACCCAGGTGGGCGCGAGCAACAGAGCGCCGCAGATGAAGAGCGCGACGAGCGACCAACGACGGAGCCGGTAGGGCGATGATGCCAATTGATGTGTACTCATCTGGATATCTTCCTTTACTGCGCCACGGCGCGCGCGAATGACGGCGGATATCAGCCTGCCTGAACGAACCTTTGCATCGTGCGGCTCCTTTATGATTGTGCGCATTGCGGTACGTTCCGCGTACAAGAGAGACGGCGATCTTCCAGTGGAAGTTCCTTGTCAGGGCATCGCGCTATAAAGAGTCATTCACCTCACCAACGAGCGCGGTGGTGGCACTATCGCCATCGTCCCGCCGGAAGGAGATTAAGCGCAGAGGACGCAGAGAACACCGAGAGCACAGAGAAAACAATACGAGAGGGAATCTCCTTCATTCTTCTCTGCGTTCTGCGTTCTGCGTTCTGCGTTCTCTGTGCTCTCTGCGCGCGATCAGCCCTATGCCGTCCAGGAGAGGCCGGAGCGGGCGTCTATGCCTTTTTCGTCGGTCAGTTTTTCGGGTTTGCCGAAGTTGAGGGCAGTGAGCGGTGTACCGGGCGCGGGCACGCTGACATCCATGACGTAGATGTTGAACTGCGCGCCCTCGAAGGCGGCAAGGAAGGCGAGTTTCTTGCCGTCGGGCGACCAGACCGGCGCGCGCGCCGCGCCCGTATTGGTGATTTGCGTCTGGTTCTTGCCGTCCCGCGTCATGATAAAGAGGTCGTTGACACGGTAATCGGGGCGACCGGCGAAGGCGAGATACTGACCGTCCGGCGAGAAGGCCGGATCGTACGCTCCCCACTTGAAGGTCGGTGTGTCCGTCAGTTGCGCGTATTTCTTCGTGCCGAAGTCGAGCACGTAAAGCTGCGACTGCTTGTTGGTGTAGTCGTCCGGCTGCGCCCAGAGACCGACGAAGGCCATCGTCTTGCCGTCTGGCGCGGTGTCGGTATTGTCAATGTGAAAGTTGATGCCAGCGTTCGCCGGACTAAAGCCCGTCGTCGCGGTGATAACGTGGAGATTGGTGGCTGATGGTGGCTGATCGGGGTTCTCGAACGTCCACGGACGCATCGCGTGATACCCTTTGTCGCTGGCGAAGGTGATGAAATTTCCGCCTTGCGACCACGACAGCCCCGCGACGATTGAGCTATCCGCGACGTAGCTCTGCTCCGCATTCACATTGTTATTGTGCGCGATGCTACTCTTGAACTTCGTGATCTGGCGGGGGCTCGAGGTGTCCGCATTCATGATCCAGAGATCGGAGTAAATGCCGCGATCCCCGGCGCGTGCAAAGGCGATCTGCTTGCCATCCGGCGACCAGCACGGATACGCCAGCGCGAAATCGCTCTCCGCTTTGGAAAGGACCTTCCGCACCTTGGCGTTATCGAGGGAATACAGGCCGTCATCCTTGCCGCCGTTGTCCGTCATCTGTACCTTGGCGAAGAGGATGCGTCCGTCCGCCTTCGAAGCAGCGGTGTTGCGCCGTGGGGCGATCTCCGGCAACGGCGGCGATGGCTGCTGCGTGCCGCACGCTGCGAGCGCGGCCGACATCACCGCCGCCGCCGAAATCATTAGTGCCCGCCGCCGTGAAACCACCGGAAACCTACCCCCCGGCCCCCTCCCGA
This sequence comes from Thermomicrobiales bacterium, assembly GCA_038238655.1. GTDB lineage: Bacteria > Chloroflexota > Chloroflexia > Thermomicrobiales > JALYUS01 > JALYUS01. Next base: position 4,938 of record JBBSFO010000093.1, read on the forward strand.
CACGGGAAGAGGTTGACGCATCTCACTATCGTGCTTTATCTCCCAACACCCCGATCTCTCGGAGGCTCACTCCCCCTTCCCGTGTCGGGAAGGGGGCCGGGGGGTTAGGTCTCCCCCGAATACCCGCGCTCCCGGAGCGCGTCGCGCGCAATCGCCGCTTCGTCCCACGGGAACGCGTCGGCGCCAATAATCATCGAGTTCTCGTGCCCCTTGCCGACCAACGCGACGGTATCGCCGGGCGCGGCCCAATCGAACGCCGCGCCAATCGCCGCCGCGCGGTCGGCAATACAGCGGTACTGCTCGCCCGCACGCCAATCGGGCCGCTCCGCCACCGCGCCCGCCGCAATGGCGTGCAGGATCGCCTCGGGGTCCTCGAAACGCGGGTCTTCATTCGTGAAGATCGCGAGATCGGCATACCGTGCGGCGAGCGCGCCTTGCATCGGGCGCTTCGCGACATCGCGCTCCCCGGCGCTCCCAAAGACTACCGCGAGTCTACCCTGCGTCGTCCGGCGAAGCAAGCCGAACAAGGCCTCGAATGCAGCGGGCGTGTGCGCGAAATCCACAATCACCGCGTACGGCTGGCCCATCACGATCCGCTCGAGATGGCCCGCGACATCCGCAAATTCGCCCAGACCGGCGGCAATCGTGTCGGCGTCAATCCCCTGCGCATGCCCAACCGCCGCTGCCACCAGCGCGTTGAGGATATTGTACGCGCCGAGCGTGTTGAGATGGACGGGCGCGTTACCGGTCGGGGTGTGCAGCGTGAAGGCGATATGCTCCGGCAGTTCTATCACCGTCGTCGCGACAATCGGCGTATCGGTCTCGATGCCATAGCGAAGTGGCGTCGCCTCGGGCGCAGCGGCGAGAAAATCGCCCGCGTGCGGGTCGTGCGCATTGACGACGGCCCAGCGCCGCGTTCCCCGCTCCGGGGCCACACGCAACCGCGCGAACAACGCGCGCTTCGCCGCAAGGTAGGCGTCGAACGTCTTGTGGTATTCGAGGTGCTCGTGCGAGATGTTGGTGAAAACGGCAACATCCACGGGCAATGCGTCGAGGCGATGCATCGCGAGGCCGTGCGAGGTCGCCTCCAACACCGCGTGCGTACACCCGGCATCCGCCGCCTGCCGGAGAAATCGCTGGACATGCAGCGATTCGGGCGTCGTCTGGTGGTTCGGGTTCGGCCAGCGATCCGGTCCTAGTTTCATTTCGACGGTGCCGAGCAGTGCGCTCCGCAGCCCTCCCGCGTCGAGGACAGTGGCAATCATCGTCGTCGTCGTCGTTTTACCATTCGTACCCGTCACGCCGATCACCGTCAGCTCGTTCGCCGGATGCCCGTACCAGTGCGCCGCCACGACCGCAAGCGCGGCTCGCGTGTCCGGCACGACGATCTGCGTGCGGATGCCGTCGGGAGCCGTGACCCTTTCCTCGACGAGCGTCGCAATCGCGCCCCGCTTCGCCGCTTCGCCGATGAAGCGGTGACCGTCCGCATAGCCGCCACGCAGCGCAACAAACAAGCAGCCCGGCGTCGCGAGACGCGAATCGTAGACGACATCGGTGATCGCGCACGCAGCGTCCCCGATCATCTCCGTCGTATCAAGGCCTGCGAGGATCGCAGCGAGTTGACGCGGCGGCATCAGAGCATCCGGTGGCCCGCTCGCGCTCATCCGAGCATCCCCCGCTGGCGATTGATTGCCCGCAGCGCGATGCGCCCAAGCAACGGACGACAGTGACGGACAAAGACGCCGGGATATGACACCACATCGCCACCGAACCCCTGCTTGAAGCGGTAAACACCCCAGAGACCGTTGCGGACATTCTGTTGCCCGCCCTGTGCGGCATCCGGCGGCGCATCAGTCGGCGGGATGCCCCAGAGGTCGTAGTGCGTGCAGCCCGCGTCCCGCGCCCACTGCAAGGCGGCGTATTGGAGCGCGTAGGTCGGCATGTGCTCGCGGTGCGTATCGCTCGACGCGCCCGCGAGGTAGATCGCGTTCGGCCCGCCACGCAGCAGGATCGCCGCCGCGACGATTTCGCCTTCATATTCGGCGCAAAGCAACGCGCCCCGATCCGGCAGCGAAAAGAAGCGGAGCAGATCGGCGTAGTAGTCGAGCGTATGAACACCGAAGGCGTCGCGCGTCGCGGTCGTCTGCAAAAGCGACCAGAAGGCGGGCAGATCTTCCACGCTTCCCTGCCGGACGGTGACGCCCCGCTTGGCGGCGAGGCGGACGTTGTAGCGCGTCTTCTGCTTCATTGCTGCCAGCAACGCATCGTCATCCCGATCGCAGCGCACAATGATCGTCCTGAGCGGCTGCACGGAAAGGTGCGACGGCGACAGGCTATGCTGTGGCAGGTCAAAGTCCGCAGGCAGCATCGCATCCGGCTCGATCAGCGCGAGGACGACGCCTTCCCGCTTGCACAACGCATCGAGCGCACCGAAGCAGCGTGCAACCGCATCGGCGTCACGCCAGTCCACCGCCGGGCCGCGCGGCACGTAGCCCATCGTGACGCCGAACCTCCGCTTCAGGAGTATCTGGACCGCGAAGCCATCGCCCGTTCCCCGCGCGACGCGCCAGCCATGCCGCTCCTTGAACGCACCCCACGCCCACCGCTGGAGAACACTCGCGTTGGCAGCGTCCGTCTGCACGTCATAGTGCGACACCGGATCAGTTTCATCGGCAGACGTGATGAGGTTGGTCGTGCTCGTCATCGGCATAGTCAGGCCGGGCGGGGGCGGTTGAGCGCGAAGGCGTTGCCGTTCAGCACATCGCGCGAAGCGGCGGGGAGTTCGCCATTCGTCGGCTGCGGCGCGCTGCTGTTGCGGAAGATTTCGGGGATCGTGCTGATCTCGGTGAACTGGTCGGCCATCGCGATCAACTCGCTCGATGTACTCGCGCCGAAGCCGACGATCTCGACCCGCACACCCTTTTGTTGCACGACCTCGACGAGTCGCTTGAAATCGCCGTCCCCCGTGATCAGCACGACGACATCGAACTTGTCGGACATCATATACACATCCAGCGTCATCTCCACATCGAGGTCAGCCTTGATGCGCCCGCTCTCGTGCTTCTGGATGTCCTTGCAGACGACACGGTAACCATTGGCGCTCAGGAAATCCACGAACCGGCGCTGGCTGCCATTCTCCGGGTCAATACCGGTGTACGCGCTCGCCCGGATCAAATGCCGGTTGCGCGTCACATGCTCCAGGAGCCGGATGTAATTCACCTCCACGCCCATACTCCGCGCGGAATAGAAAAGATTGGATACATCAATAAACACGCCCACATTAACGCTCATCGCGAGCCACCCCTCTGATAAGGAACGAGTAGCGAGTAATGAGTAACGAGTGGTTGATGCCGTCTCGTTACTTGTTCCTCGCTACTCGTTACTGGTTTTGTCCCGACATCGCGCGGTGAATGAGTCTGCCGAGGCGCGCGATGCCTTCACGGATCTGTGCTTCCGTCATCACACTGAAGGAAAGCCGGATGGCGTTCGTGCCCGCGCCGCCGAAGCGACAGGCGACACCCGGCAGATATTCAACACCCTCCTGCGCGGCGAGCGGCATCAGTTTCGCCGTGTTGATCGTGTCCGGCAGCGTCAGCCACATGAAGAAGCCGCCGTCCGGCACCGTCCACGTCACCCCTTCGGGCATGTGCTCTTCGAGCGCGCCGACCATCGCGTCGCGCTTGCGCTGATAAACGCCCTTCAGTACTTCGATATGCGGCTCCAACTTGCCCGCGAGGCAGAACTCCGCTGTCGCCGTCGTCGCGAAGGGGCTAACGCCACCATCGCCCTTCAGGCCGCCAATCTTTTGGATCAGCGCGGGCGGCGCGACGACCCAGCCGATGCGCATCCCCGCACCGAGGATTTTCGAGAAGGTACCGATCGAGATGACGCGGTTGCCGCCCCGCTGGCGGTCGAGCGCGTAGATCGCGGGCAACGGCTCGCCATCGAAGCGCAGATCGTTGTAGGCGTCGTCCTCGAAGACAAAGGTGTTGTATTCCTCGGCGAGATCCAAGAGGCGCATGCGGCGCTCGACGGGCGCGGTGACACCGACGGGGTTCTGGAAGGTCGGCAGGGTGTAGATGAACTTAGGTCGGACACCCTGCGCCTTGAGCGCCGCCAGCCGTTCTGCCAATACATCTACCCGCATGCCCTGGTTGTCCAGCGGCACCGTCACGATCTTCGCGCCGATCATATTGAACAGACCGACGCCCCCCGGCCAGACCGGGTCTTCGCTGATGATCGTGTCGCCACGATCCACGAGCAGGTTGACGACAAAGGTGAGCGCCTGCATCGAACCGGCGGTGAGCAGGATGCCGTCCGCCGGGATGTCCATCATCTGCGTGCGCTTCAGTTTGTCGCGCAGGAAGTCCACGAGCGGGAGGTAGCCACCGACGCGACCATATTGGAGGGCGGTCGTGCCGTGTTCGGCGAGCGCCTTCACCGTCGCTTGCGCTACGTCGTCGGTCGGCAGCGATCCCGGGTCCGGCAAGCCACCGGCGAACGAAATCCCCGTGTCGGCAGGGTCGTAGTTAAAGTAATTGACATCCACACTGCGGGCCGCCTGCCCTGTCAGCCCGAGCAAGTCCATCGGTGATTCATTCGTCCGTGTGACGGTCTCCGCCATCGCGCCCATTCCTTCCCCACGTAACCCCCACAACAGCGGGCCACCAAGGGTGCCGGATGCGCCGGGGGATGCATGCAACCATTGCGCGCAGTGTACATCGTCACACAAACCCCTGCCAAATGGGAACGGGATTGAGGCACAGAGGACACAGAGAGGGAAAGAGAAAAAGGATTCTCATTTCTTCTCTCATCTCTGTGTCCTCTGTACCTCTGTGCCTCATCCCTTGTGTCATTGCGAGATTGTGATAGAATGCACAATAGCGCGAGACATGGGAGGAACAGCGCGGTTTCTCCCCTCGTGCGTTCTTCGCTTTCCCGCGCAATCAGGGCACGCGATCCCCGACGCCGAGCAGGAAGCAGAGCAGGGCTTTCTGGACGTGCAGGCGGTTCTCGGCCTGATCCCAGACGCGGGAGCGCGGCCCTTCGATCACCGCGTCGCTGATCTCCTCATCCCGGTGCGCCGGGAGGCAGTGCAAGACAATCGCGTGCGGTGGCGCGACGGAGACGAGTTGAGTATCCACCGTCCAATCGGAGAAGGTCGCGCGCATGACGGCTGGGTCCATCTCCCGGCCCATGTCCCGCCAGACATCAGTATAGATCACATCTGCATCCCGCACCGCCGTAAGCGAGGATCGGAAGGTCACATGCTCGCCAGTCACGGCGATCTCATCCGCTGGCGGTCGGTATCCCTCTGGCGAGGCAACTGTGAGATGGAAGTCGAAAAGTCGGGCAGCCTCCATCAGAGAACGGACGGTGTTCGCCGTCCCATTGCCAATGAAGGCGACCCGGCAGTCAGCGAGAGCACGCCTGTTTGATCCCTCCATCGCCTGAAACGCCTCGATAATCGTAAACATGTCGCACAGAATCTGGCCGGGCTGTCCGTCATCGGTCAAGGCGTTGATGACAGGAACAGGCGCGGTCGCCATTTCCAGCAACCGATCTGTTCCAAAGGTACGATACACAATCGCGTCACAATAGCGCGCCAGGACGCGCGCGCCGTCCCGGATCGGCTCGCGCGCGCCGAGTTGCATCTCATCGCCGATCGAGAGTGGGTAGCCACCGAGTTGCGCGATGCCAACATTGTAGGAACCGCGTGTCCGAAGACTCGGCTTTTCCAGAATGACGGCGACCGCCCGTCCGGCGAGGACGTGCGAATGGCTCCCCTTCGATGCCGCCTTCAGCCGCCTCGCCAGATCGAAGATGGTGTACGCCTCGTCCCGCGAAAGGTCCGTTAGTTTGAGAAAATCGCGCTTGGTCAAGAACCTACCCCCCGGCCCCCTCCGTCCCTCGGCGTGGGAGGGGTGACTCATGCGAACGCTGTGGTCTTCCCCATAACGCCCCGGTGTCCCGGAGGCCGCCTCCCCTTCCCCTGTGGGGAAGGGGCTGGGGGGGTAGGGTACCACCTTTCTGCGCTATACTGCGCCCCTGGATAGAAAGGAGTGACGATCGGATGGCGCACGACGATTCACTGGCGATCCGCGTTCCGCCCCGGACCAGGGTGCGCCTACGCGATTACAATCCCGCCGACACGGGCGGCATGAAGCGCGAGGCAGTGGAAGCGCGCACCGCCGCAGGCGGCGCGGAGTTCGCCGAAATCCAGGAACTCCTCTACGGGGCGGCGCAGCACAGCGTGCTGATCGTGCTGCAAGGGATGGACACGAGCGGCAAGGACGGCACGATCCGCAAAGTAATGGCGCCGATCAATCCGCAGGGGTGCGATGTCGTCGCTTTCAAGGAGCCGACCGCCACCGACCGCGCGCACGATTTCCTGTGGCGTATCCACCCGTATACGCCCGCGAAGGGAATGATCGGCATCTTCAATCGCTCGCATTACGAAGATGTATTGATCGTGCGCGTTCACGATCTCGTCCCGAAGGCGATTTGGAAGGAACGGTACGACGCGATCAACCACTTCGAGCAATTGCTGGTGGAGAATGGCACGATCATCCTCAAATTCTTCCTCCATATCAGCAAAGATGAGCAGCGCGAGCGGCTGTTGGCGCGGGAGAAAGACCTGACGAAAGCGTGGAAACTCGCGCCGGGCGATTGGATTGAGCGCGAAAAGTGGGACGATTATCAGACCGCGTACGAAGCCG
>JBBSFO010000094.1:0-11638 GCA_038238655.1 Thermomicrobiales bacterium
AGCGCGGACATGGTAGACTGCATGGCAACACCTTTCTTTGTGTGGTCACGATTCAGCACCGCAACCATACGAAGAAAGGTGTCCTTTGTCACTTCACTTACCGTGCGCAGACTTTGCAACAGCCCTGGTAGAGGATGCCCTTACCGTCCTGTGCGGGCGTGACGGGCGTCGGTGGCAGCGCGAGAGGGAGTTTCGCGGCGACGATTGCGTCGTGATCCGCCGTCGCCTTCGCCGTGTCGGCGGGCGTCAGGCCGCTTTCCCGATAGTAGACGACGACGGCGGAGACCGTCTGCCCGGCGGGGAACTGCTGGAGCAGTTCATTGACCTTCGTCGATTCCGCACTCCCCGGCAGGAAGCTGGCCGCATCGTTCTTCTCGACCGATGTCAGTTTGCTCCCAAGCGGCGCGAGCAGCACAGCAACAACGACCCAGAAAAGCAGCACGAACCACTTGACTCGCCTGCCCGCCGCGAATGCCAGCAATGATGTGATCGCAACCATGCGTTGCCACTCCCTTTCGTCCTGCCCTGTCGTCGTCCACACGGAAACACGCCCGGCGCACGGAATGTGACACGGCACCATCCTCCATACCCGCCGAAGATGCCTACGGTTCATCGCCCGACGTAGGTAGCCGGATCGCACTCAGTTAGATGAGGATGGCAGGAGGGTGTTTCAGGGGCTTCCTAACCCCCCAACCCCCTTCCCGCGAGGAAGGGGGAGCCGGAACGGCAAGCCACGCCGCTTAACGCGAGTTCCCCGTCCCGTTTCGGGAGGGCGGGCGCCCTCCGGGCAGATGGGGGTGGTGATCGCGATTGGCGTCACTGCCGAGGGGCGGCGCGAAGTGCTCGGACTCGATGTCGGACCGAGCGAGGAGGAAGCGGGAGCCCTCTGGGCAGCATGGCAGCAGTTCCTGCGCGGACTGGTCGAACGCGGATTGACCGGCGTGCACCTGGTGACGAGCGACGCCCACGCCGGATTGAAGCGGGCCTTGACGACGGTGTTGCAAGGGGCGAGTTGGCAGCGCTGTCGCGTCCATTTCGTGCGCAATGCCCTCGCGCTGGTGCCGAAGAGCGCGCAACAGTTGGTGGCAGCGACGATTCGTACCGTCTTTGCCCAGCCCGATCCAACCAGCGCGCGCGAACAATGGCGGCGGGTGGCGGATAACTTCCGCAGCCGATTCCCTCGCCTGGCAGAGTTGATGGACGATGCCGAGGCGGATGTACTCGCCTATCTCGCCTTTCCGCAGGCGCACTGGCGACAGATCTGGTCGAACAATCCGTTGGAACGGCTGAATAAGGAGGTGAAACGGCGGACAGATGTGGTCGGTATCTTCCCAAATGACGCGGCGGTGATCCGGCTGGTGGGGATGATTCTCGCCGAGCAGCACGACGAATGGCAAGTCAGCCGGTGCTACTTCAGCGCGGAATCACTGGCAGCCGTGACGCGGGAGGTATTGGCACGGGAGATCGTGCCGCTCGTGGCGATTCGCTAATTCGACGTTTCGACGGATACAACCGGAGCATGGCACCCTTGAACCGATTTACACACTTGACGGGACGCATCCGGCTGCGCCGCCACCTTGCTATGGCGCAGCATCGGTGGTTTTGGGTAACAGAGCTGCAGATCGGTCAGGGTCATCAGATATGTGTGATCACCTCAATCACTGAACGGACGGGGCGGGAAGGGAGAAAAGGAACAAAAGAATAGGTAACGAGGCGTGCAGTGTTGACAGGCCCCGGTAGCCGTGCATAGAATGCCTCATTATGCGAAACAAGGTTCTACATAGTCGAACAGAAACCGCCGACAAACGCGCACAGTTCTCGACGTCGCTAGCACGCGGACTCGCGGTGTTGGCGGCCTTCTCGCCGAATCGGCCGCTGTTGGGTGTTACCACCTTGGCGGAAGTCCTCGGGATGGATAAGAGCACGACACATCGCTACGTTGCGACGCTCGAAGAACTCGGCTACCTCGAGCAGGACAGCGAGTCGCAGAAGTATCGTCTCGGCATCCGGGTCGTCGACCTCGGCCTCGCCGCCCTCAATGCGATGGAGATGCGCCAAGTCGCCCGGCCACACATGGAGAAGCTGGGGCGCGAGTCAGGGCACACCGTCAATATCGCCATCCTCGATGGCACGGACGTCTTCTACGTCGAACGCGTGACGAACCCGTCCTCCATCGACCTTAACTTCACCGTCGGCTCACGCCTGCCCGCGTACTGCACCTCGATGGGGAAAGTCCTCCTTGCTGACCTGCCCGAAGATCGACTCTTTGGTCTGATCGACCGCATGGAGCTTTTCCCGCGCGGGCCGAATACTCTAACGACGCGCGGCGCGCTTCTCGCGGAGTTGCAGCGCGTGCGCGCGTCGGGCTTCGCAATTAACAACGAGGAGTTAACCTCCGGCCATCGCGGGATTGCCGCCCCGATCCGCTCGCGCATGGGAGTGACAATCGCGGCGCTCAGCTTGGCGGTCCATGCCTCCAGGGTCTCCCTCGATCACCTCACGGGCACCCTCGCCCCTCTCGTCATCGCCACCGCTGATCGCGTCTCGTCCTTTCTCGGTTACCGTCCAGACCCTGCCGCACGCAATGTGATGCCTGCGGTCGACACGATCGGAGCCGTGGCGCACGGCCGGTGATGTGCCGCGATACGGCAGGCTCTTCGCCTTCCGGCGGCCGGAAGGAGGTGGAGGGATTCTCGAACGCCTCGGATTTTTGTCTGGAATGCTTGGCTGGACCAGTAGCGATCCGTACCAATCAAGGGGAGGATGCCATGGAACCCACTCGAGACGTGCAGGGGCTCATGCATCAACTGATGCGCGGGCAGATCAACCGGCGGACATTCGTGACGCGCGTCGCCGCATCCGGCTTCTCGGCATCGGCGATCGGTGCGTTCCTGGCCGCCTGCGGCAGTTCGACCAGCAGCACACCAACAAGTGCTCCGGCCACCAGCGCCGCGCCCGCCAGTGCGGCGACGGTCGCTGCCCCGACCGCCGCGGCCGCCGCGCCCACCACCGTCGCCGCATCCGCATCGTCCGGGGGGCCGGTCACCGGTGTTCCCACGACCATCGCGTCCACCAAACCGGTCAAACGAGGGGGCACACTGAAGATCGCCATGCCGAGCGATATTACCGGGCTCGACATCCAGTTCGGCACGGCGACTGCGACCCTCCAGACGCTCGCGCATATGTACGAATACCTCTTCACGCTCGATGAGAAGCGGAACTTCGTGCCGATGCTGGCCGAGAAGCTCGACATCTCGTCGGATGGCAAAACGTACACGCTGGTAGTGCGCAAGGGTGTCAAGTTCCACAACGACACGGAGATGACTGCGGACGACGTGATCGCCTCGATCGGGCGCTGGCAGCGCACCTCCAGCCGCGCCAAAGTGCTACTCGCGGATATGGATAGCATCACCGCGACGGATAAGTACACGGTGACGATAGCCTTCAAGCAGCCGAATGGCGCGCTCGCCTCCGCGATGGGCATCCCCAATCAGCAGCTGGTAGTCCTGCCGAAGGCGATCATCGAGAAGAACCGCGATGCCTCCGGGAAAGACCTGCAAATCAAGGATAAAGACGTCATCGGCACGGGACCGTACCGCCTGCAGGAGTGGGTGCCGGATAAGTCCCTCAAGCTCGTGCGTTTCGACGGCTACACGGCGCGCACGGATCCGACGAATGGACTTGGCGGCAAGCGGCAGGCGAATCTCGATTCGATCGAGTTCATCCCGGTGTCGGACGACCAGACGCGCTACAACGGGCTCGTGTCCGGCGAGTACCATATCGCCTACACGCTCGCACCCGCCCTGTACGACCAATTGAAGGCGAACAACGCCATCGTCCCATACATCGTCAAGCCCGGCTCGGGGATCGTTGGCGTCTTCAACAAGAAGGTCGGCCCCTTCATGCAGACCGATAACGGGCAGAAACTCCGGCAGGCCGCGCTCTTCGCCACCGATCCCGCGAAGGTGCTTGCGGGCGCCGTCGACAACCCGATCTTCACGCGCATGTCTCCCGGCCTCGCCGGGCCCGAGTGGGCCTTCTGGTACAACGACGCGGGCAAGGAGATCTACGGCAAGCGCGATCTCGACAAGGCGAAGAAGTTGATGGCGGATGCGGGCTACAAGGGGGAGGAGATCCGCTGGATCACCACCAAGGACTACGACTACATGTACCGCAGCGCCCTGGTCGCCTCCGAGCAGATGAAGGAGGCCGGCTTCAACGTCAAACTCCTCGTGCAGGACTGGCCGACCGAGATCAGTAACACCGATAAGCCGGAGGCGTATGAACTCTTCAGCACCGGCATCGGCTTCGTCGGCGACCCGACCGGCACAGCGGCCTTCACGCCCGAGTGGTCGGGCTGGAACACCTCGGCGCGTAACGCAGCCAATTACCAAGCATTGATCCACGAGACGGACCCGACCAAGCGCAAGCAGCTCTTCGTCGAGCAGCAGCAGATCTTCTGGGAAGAGGTCCCCTACATGCGCTGGGGCGACAATTTCAGTTTCCGCGCCTGGCGGAAGGAAGTGCAGGGCATGTCCGAGCCGAGCGAGTTCTTCGCCTGGAATGCTTGGCTGGATAAATAGGCCGGGGACCGTACGCGGTAGATAGTAGGCAGAACGAAGGGCGGGGCCGTGAATTTCCCTTCTCTGTCTGCTGTCTGCTATCTGCCGTCTCTTTGACCGAGGAGGATGGGCGTGGGGTCGTATATCCTGCGACGACTGGTCGGCCTCGTGCCGCTGCTGCTGCTCGTCGCGATCATCGCTTTCATATTGGTACGGCTGACACCGGGTGATCCGGCGGCCGTCGCGGCGGGAGATAGCGCCTCACCGGCGGACGTCGCGCGCATCCGCGGGGTGATGGGGCTCGACCGCCCGCTACCGGTGCAGTTCGTCCGTTGGATGGATCGCGTCTTCCTCCACGCCGATCTCGGCGAATCCCTGACCCTCAAAAAACCGGTCATCCTGGTCATCGGGCAGCGCGTGCAGCCGACGGCGCTGCTGACGCTCTTCGGGACGATCGTCTCGGTGGCGCTCGGCATCCCGTTCGGCATCCTGGCCGCGATCAAGCGCAACTCGCTGATCGACCGCGCCCTGATGTTCGGGGCGATCTTCGGCCTCTCCATCCCCAGCTTCTGGCTCGGGGAGATCCTCGTCCTCATCTTCGCGTTGCGGCTCCATATCCTGCCGCCGGTCGGCTTCGAGTCTTTGCAGGACGGCGGCCTCGCCTCGCTGCGCTATCTCGTCCTGCCGAGCATCGCCATCGGCATCTCCAGCGCGGCGTTCCTCGCACGGATGGTGCGCTCGAGCATGCTCGATGTCCTGCGACAGGATTACGTGCGTACCGCCCACGCGAAAGGCCTCCCGGCGCGCGGCGTCATCCTCCGGCACGCGCTGAAGAACGCGATGGTCACGCCGCTCACGGTCATCGGCCTCACGGTGGCCAATCTTGCGAGCGGTGCGGTCGTGATCGAGACCGTCTTCAACGTGCCCGGTGCCGGGCGGCTCCTGGTCAATTCGGTTGCGCGACGCGATTATCCCGTCATGCAGGGGACGATCCTGATCGTCGCCATCCTCTACATCTTCATTAATCTGATCGTGGATATCCTCTATGGTGTCCTCGATCCGCGCGTCAGGTACGACGCATGAGCCAGCCGCTGATTTCGCAGCAACCGGCGGTGATCGCGCCAAGCGTCGCATCGCGCGCCTTCCCGAAGCGGCGGCACTGGATTTGGGCCCTCATCCGCAACCAGACGGCGGTGGTGAGCGGGGTCGCGGTGATCGCGATCGGCATCATTACCCTGCTTTCCCCCGTACTCGCGCTGCACAGCCCGCTGCAACTCGATGTGACGCATAAATTGGCGGCGCCCTCGATTTCCTACCCGATGGGCACGGACCAGTTCGGCCGCGACGTGTCCGCGCGCATCCTCTACGGCGGGCGGCTCTCGATGGTGATCGGGCTGTCCGTCACCGCTCTCTCCACGCTAATGGGCCTCGTGCTCGGCCTGGCGAGCGGCTATTATCGCCGCCTCGACAACCCAATCATGCGCGTGATGGACGCACTGATGGCGTTCCCCTCCATTCTCTTCGCGATCGTCATCATGGGCGTGCTGGGGCCGAAGACGATCAATGTGATCATCGCCCTGACGATCGTCTCCGCGCCGCGCATCGCCCGTGTCGTGCGCGGCGCAGTGCTCGTCGCGCGGGAGGAGGTCTACGTCGAGGCGGCCCGCGCGGCGGGTGCGCGGGACACGCGGATCATCGCGCGCCACGTCCTACCGAACATCGTTTCGCCGATCATCATGCAGGCATCGTACACCTTCGCCTCCGCAATCCTCGCCGAGGCTGCCCTCTCGTTCATCGGTGTCGGTGCTCCGCCACAGGTGCCGACGCTCGGCAACATCCTCTCCGAAGGGCGACTCGTCGTCGCACAGGCGCCGTGGATCACGATTTTCCCGGGTGTGGCAATCGTCGTGATCGTCCTCGGCGCGAACTTGTTCGGCGACGGCCTCCGCGACGCGCTCGATCCCCGGATGCGCGGCGAGTAGCGATCGACGTTTGGCGGTATCAATGAGGGGAATGGGTACGAATGATCACCTACGAAACGCTTGGTATCCCACGCGTCATCAATGCGAGTGGGCGGATGACCGCGCTCGGTGGGGTGGCGTTGCACCCCGATGTGGTCGCCGCGATGGTCGAGGGCGCGCGGGCGAATGTGAATATGGAGGCGCTGAAAGATGTCGCGGGCGAGCGACTGGCGGCATGGTGCGGCGCAGAGGCGGCGATGGTGACGCCAGGGGCATCGGCGGGCAATGTCATCATGACCGCCGCCGCCGTCTCCGGGAATGACCCCTACCGCGCCTCGCAACTACCGAACGCCGCATGGCCACGGCGCGAGATCGTCCTCCAACTCGGGCACGCGGTCAGTTACGGCGGACGCATCGTGCAGGACATCCGGCATGGCGGCGGCATCCCGGTGCTGGTCGGAACCGCCAACAGCGTGCAGGAGTTCGACATCGCCGGCGCGATCAACGAGCGGACGGCGTCGGTCTTCTTCGTCCAGTCGCATCACGCGGTGCAGAAAGGGATGCTCAGCCTGCCGACCGTCATCGCGATCGCCCACGAGAAGGGTGTGCCGGTCCTCCTCGATGCCGCCGCCGAGGAGGATGTCCACCGCTACGTCGCGATGGGCGCCGACCTCGTCACGTATTCCGGCGGGAAAGCGTTCGAGGGGCCGACGTCCGGATTCATCCTCGGCAGCAAGGCACGGATCGCCGCCTGCCGGTTGCAGGAGGGCGGGATCGCGCGCCCGATGAAAGTCGGCAAGGAGACGATCCTCGGCCTGCTCGCCGCGATGGAGCGGTACGTCGCGAACGATGTCACGGCCGAAAAAGCGCGCCAGATGGGCTTAATCGAGGCGCTGAAGGGCGGTCTCGATGATCTCCCGCACATGCGGCTGGCCATCGAACAGGACGAAGCGGGCCGCGCGATCTGGCGACTGCATCTGACGCTCGACGAAGTGGCGCTCGGTTTCACCGCGACGACGCTGATGAAGGAACTCCAGATGCACGATCCGCCGATCTTCCCGCGCGGCCACTGGGCGAACATCGGCACGGTCGCCCTCGATCCGCGCCCAATTGCGGACGGTGATGTGCCGATCATCATCGAGGCGATCCGATCGATATACGCGCGTCACGGCGCAACAGGGAGGGCGTAGCGAATGAGCGACGCACACTATGATCTGATTGTTCGTGGCGCGCGCATCCTCGACCCGGCGCAGGGGATCGATCGCGTCGGGGAGATTGCGGTGCATGACGGGAAAATCGTGACAGTGGGCAATCTCGGTGGGGCGACCGCCGACCGCGTGCTCGTAGCGGACGGACTGATCGCCAGCCCCGGCTGGATCGATGGACACGCACACGTCTTCGGTGGCGGTGTCAGCGGTGTCGACGCGGACCGGGATGCCGGCGTCATGACCGGCGTGACGACGGTCGTGGACGCCGGCTCGTGTGGCGCGGGGACGTGGGACGGCTTCCGCGAATACGTGATCGAGCGCGCGGCGACGCGCGTCCTCGGCTACCTCAATATCTCGCTGATGCCGAGCCGGGGGCCGCGCCACGGCGACTGGGCGAACTTCGACCAGCGGACGACGATCCGCCTCGCGGAGCGCGAAGCCGCCGCCGGTCGCTGCGTCGGCATCAAGGTGCTGGCGAGCCAGACACACTGCGGCAACCTGACGATCACCCCCGTCAAGCTGGCGCGACAGGCCGCCCGTTTCGCCGGTACCGGTCTGATGGTGCATATCGGCAACGCGCCGCCGATGGTCGAGGATGTGCTCGACCTGCTGGAAGAAGGCGATATCGTCACCCATTGCTGGCACGGCAAATACGGCGGCATCCTCGGCCCGGACAAGAAGCCGCTGCCGCAGACGCGCGCGGCGGTCGAACGGGGGGTGAAGTTCGACATCGGGCACGGCTCGGCCAGTTTCTCCTTCGAGACGGCCCGCCGCGCGCTCGATGCCGGGTTGCCGGTGCATGCGATCTCGACGGATATGCACCGGGGCAATGTCAAAGGCCCGGTGGTGGATCAGGGGACGACGATGGCGAAGTTCCTCCATCTCGGCTTCACCCTCCCCGAGGTGATCCGCCTGAGCACGCTCGGCCCGGCGCAACTGCTCGGGCGCGAAGGTGCACTCGGCACGCTGCGCCCCGGCACCGGCGCGGACATCACGCTGTTCCGTGTTGTGGATGGCGAATTCGCGCTGACCGATAGCGAGAAACGAACGGAGCAGGCGACGCGGAATTTCGTGGTCACGCACACCGTGCGCGGCGGCACGATCGTGAAGGAGCCGAACCATTCCGCGTGACCTCATCCTCGCTATTGACCTCGGCTCGACGTGGTGTAAAGCGGCGTATCTCGACCGCGACGGCCGCAGTATCGCCGCCGGGCGAGCATATAATCGGGGCGGCCCGCCGTTCGGCCTCGACGCTGACGCGCTTGCCCGCACCTGGGGAGCGGTTTGTCGTGCCGTACGCACAGCCAGTACGGCGGCGCGCGACGCGGGCTATATCGCCGCCCCGGACGCGATTGCGCTCTCGTGTCGGGGGGTGATCGGCCTCTGGTTCGATGCGGCCGGTGAACCGATCGGCGTGCCGCCGGAGACGACCGGGGCCGCGCCGCGCGACGAGATCGCGGCGGTCTACGCCGATCCCGCGTGGCAGCCGGCCGATCCGTACCTGTTCAGCTACGCCCCGTCCCTCGTTGGCCGCACGCGCTGGCTGCGGCGCCATCACCCCGACCGGTACGACCGGGTGCGACGAATCGGCGCGCTGCATGATTGGATCATCTATCGGCTGACCGGGCGGTGGACAACAGACCTCGCGACCGGTCCCGGCCAGTACGATTGGCCAGACGCCGTGATGGCGCTCACGGCGCTTCCCGCGAGCGCCTTCCCGACGATTATGGATTTCTCGGCGGTGGTCGGCACGCTGACAGCGACCGCTGCGGCGGATCTCGATCTATCCACGAGCACCCAAGTCATCGCCGGGGCACACGATGGCAGCGCGGCGAATCTCGGCGCGGGAGCGTTCGGGGCTGGTGACGCCTGTGTCACCCTCGGGACGCATTTCGTGCTGCGCATCGTGACGGGGACGCCGCTCGCCGGTTCGTTCGGCTATCTCATCACGCCCGATGCCTGGGCGTGGGTACGCGGCGCACATGGGCTCTCGGCGCAACTCGACGCAGTGGTCGAGATACTCGATGGGGGCGGGTTCCCGGTCACCCCGGACCGTCACATGGCGCTCACATCCCTCGCCGAGGGTGCGCCCGCCGGTACGCCCGGCCTACGGATACGCGCGCGCCCGTTAGGGCAGGAGGCACGCCAGGCCGAGGCGGCGCGCGACGCTCTCCGGGCGGGTCACGATCCGGGAATGATCTACCGGGCGACACTCGAAGGGGCGGCACTGGCGGTCCGGGGGCTGCTCGTAGAAGCACGGAGCACTGGGGCGCGACCGGCGCGCTTTATCGTCACGGGTGGCGCGATCGCCAACACACTCCTGTTGCGCATTCTGAGCGGCGTTTTCGGCGCATCCCTCGCCGTCGCGGCGGGCGAGGCGGGCATGCTGGGGGCGGCGATGCTCGGGGCGGTGGGTGCGGGCTGGTATCCGACCGTGGTGGAGGCCACCGCGCGGATGATCCCGCCCGTCCATTTCATCCGCGCGACGCCGGACGAGATGGCAATCTACGCCGCCCTCGCGAACGAGACGACAATCTGAACGATGGAGGCGTGAGGAGCACGAAGGAGAGGCGGGCGGGCGCCGTTCATCTCCTTGCTCGTGCCCCTGCATCCCCCGTGGTTCATTCCCCCGATCTACAGGTTCTCGACCGCGTTCGTTTCGAGCGACCGGTGCAGGGCGACGAGGATCTTCGTATTCTCCACGCCGTCCGGGAAACTTGCGGCCGGCGGACGATCCTGCTCCAGCATGTCGAGATAGGCATCCATCCGCGCGGCGGTCCATGACAGGGTCGTCTCGTGCGTACGCTTGACACTCGTCACCTTGTGGATCATCTGGTCGTGCGTATCCATATAGAGCGCGCCCTCGGTGCACATCACCTCGTACTTGAAATCAACGGGCCCGGCCATCCCCTCAGGCAGGATCCAGTTCGCTTCGAAGATCGCATCGCTGCCGTCCTCGTAGCGGAGGACCGCATGGATGGAATCGTATGTGTCCACGCCGAGGCTGACGAGTTTCTTCTTGACGCCGACGGCGTAGACGCTCACCGCGCGCTTATTGGTCAGCCAAGTCGCGAGATCGATGGAATGCGTATGCAGGAACCACGCGACGGTGGATTGCGCCGCCCAGGGCAGCCGCTTGGTCGGCGTGAGGATCGAGCTATTGAGCCGCGCGTTGATGCTCACCACCTCGCCGATTTCACCGGAATCGAGCACCTGCTTGGCGACGACGAAGGGGGGATTCCAGCGGTTGCTGAAGTTCACTTCCGCCTTCACGCCCGCCTTCTTGACCGCTTCCCACATCGCGAGGGCATCTTCAACCGTGGTCGCCAGCGGTTTTTCAACGAGGATGTTGACGCCCGCCTCGGCGGCGGCGATGACCGGGGCGCGATGATAGGGGTCCGGCGTCGCGATATAGACGAGATCGAGCGACTCCTTCTCGAACATCTCCCGGTAATCGCCGTACACCGCCGCACCGAACGGCTCGGCATTCTGCGTCGCCCGCTCGACATCCAGGTCGCAGACAGCGACGAGCTCCGTGCGATGATTCTTGGCGAAGAGCGCGGCATAGCGGCTCCCCATGATCCCGGCGCCGATTACCGCTGCTTTTCGTACCATCGATACCCCCTCGTCCTTCGTTGCGCGTCGCCGTCATGCCACGCGCCGCATATCTCCCATCACACACGACGTCCGTTCCCCACTGATCGATTGCTGCACCTCCGTTCTGCCTCACGGCCAATCGTCACCTGCCCGCCGAGCGGCCACCATCGACCATGATAACCGCGCCCGTAATGAAGCTCGCATCGTCCGAGGCGAGGAAGGCGGCGGTCTTCCCCACTTCGGCGACCGTGCCGCGGCGCTGCATCGGCGACTGCCGGCCGAAGAGGCTACGCGTCGCCTCCGGGTCGCC
>JBBSFO010000095.1:0-11528 GCA_038238655.1 Thermomicrobiales bacterium
CCCCTCCTCGACGCCGCCCCCGCGCAGATCGGCAACAGCGCGCAGGCGGTCGTCTCCACCACCGGGGATGTTTCCGTCGGCACGGCCACCGCCACCGCGCCTGCCACCTTTGCGGTCTACGACGATGCGACCAGGCATAACGTGCCGAAGGCGTTTGCCGATTATCGCGCAACAGCGGGCCTGCCGACTATTGGCTACGCGCGCTCCGAACCCTTCTTCACGACGGTGAAGATCGCCGGGACGCCGCGACTGGTGCTGGTGCAGGTCTTCGAGCGGCGTGTCCTCACCTACACGGCGATGAACCCAGCAGGCTATCAGGTGGAAATGGGCAATGTCGGACGCCATTATTACCAGTGGCGGTATGGATCATCGAATGCCGCTGCCGCCAATCCGGCGCCGACAACCGCCGTGATCACCGCAGCGCCGACGCTGAACTGGTCCGGCTACGAAGTGGACACGAAGAATGTCACAGCGGTGCATGCGGCTTGGATCATTCCAGCGGTCACCGCACCGCCTATGACAGGCTACGCCGCCACGTGGGTGGGCATCGGCGGCACGACAACGCATGACCTCATCCAGGCGGGTACGGAGCAGGACATCGAGAACGGCGTACCGACCTATTACGCATGGGTCGAGATATTGCCCGACGATAGCCTCGGTGTTTCGCCCCGGCGTCTCCCGGCAAACCCCGGCGATCTCTTCAGTGTGACGATCACAAACACGAGCGGTAACGAGTGGACCGTGTTGCTCGAAAACCGGACGACCAATCAACAACTGAAGCTGATGACTACCTACGAATCCTGCAAATGCTCGGCGGAATGGATCGAGGAGGTACCGGCGATAGACGGCGTCAGCGACCCGGCGATTGCGAACTTCGGCTCGGTCACCTTCATCGAAGCGACCGCTACCGTCGGCGGGGTAGTGAAGAATGTCGGCGACCTCGGGGCGACTCCGCTGGCGCTCAGGCAGCACGGAAAAACCACCGCGCAGCCGCAAGCGGTGGGGGCGGATCGGGCGAGCTTCGTCGTTGCCTATTCACGCTAATATATTCTCGGACACGAAGGGAGGATGAGGGGTTCTCCACTCTCCTACATTGCAGCACTGGATACCGATCCAACGATGGGAACGTTGACCATCATCGAGACCAAGGAGCGCACAGTGAAAATTACGGATGTCACGACGACAGTGCTCAATGTCCCGAATGTGCCGGGGATTCAGGATGCGACGATCCGCCACCGGGGTACAGGCCGGGGCGCGCTCTTCGTGCATATTCAGACAGACGAAGGGCACGAGGGGCTTGGGATCGGCACTATGCCCGGCACGCGCGACCTGATTGAGCGGACACTGAAGCCACTTCTGATCGGGCAGGACCCGCTCAATCACGAGTGGTTGTGGGAGGAGATGTTCTGGCAAATCCGTGGCTATGGCCGCAAGGGCATGGCCTTCTGCGCGCTTTCGGCAGTGGATATCGGTCTGTGGGATTTGAAAGGCAAGATTTTCAACGCGCCGCTCTACAAACTGATCGGCCACTATACCGACACCGTGCCGATCTACGGCTCCGGCGGCTGGACACATTTCTCTGAGGCCGATCTCGTCCGCGAGCAGGTTGGCTACGTCGAGCAAGGCATCCCGCGCGTCAAGATGAAGGTCGGCAAGGACTTCGGCAAAGCCGAGGCCGAGGATGTGCGTCGCCTCGCCGCCGTCCGCAAGGCGGTCGGCGACGATGTCGAGATCTACATTGACGCAAACAACGGCTATTACGCGAAGCAGGCAATCGCCATGGCACGGCGCTTCGAACCGTACAATGTTGGCTGGTTCGAGGAACCGACGCTGGCAGACGACATCACGGGCTTAGCTTCGATTGCCCGCGCGATTGACATCCCCGTCGCCACGGGCGAGCACGAGTACACGAAGTATGGCTTCAAGGACCTGATTGCCCAGGGCGGCGCGGACATCGTGCAGCCGGATGTCGGGCGCGTCGGCGGCATCACGGAGTGGCTGAAAGTCGCGCACCTCGCGCACGCCTTCAACCTGCCCGTCGCGCCGCATGCCGTCTCGCTCGTCCACCTCCATCTCGCCTGCTGCACACCGAACCTGAAGGTCGTCGAGGTGCTCGGTGTCGAGGAAGAAGCGAACCGCATCTGGTTCACCGAAGTCCCGGAGCAGAAAAACGGCATGTGGTCGCCCTTTCCCGACCGCCCCGGCCTCGGCCTCACGCTGGATCCGAAAGCAGTGGAGCGGTACGCCGTCTAGCCGAAAGCAAATGCTGCCTGATACCACCCGACCGCCAGATTATTCGGGCGTGCGCCGCGTTGCGTCCGGCGTGGTACGATGTACAGAACGAAAGTCGATCACCGCGAAAGGTACACCCCCCGCTTGGCTGTTTCCCGCACCGCACTCGCCGCCGCTCGTGCCCTGCTTGACCGCGCGGTACGCGACCGCGCCAATGCCTACGGCGGCAGTCTCGCGCTGGGATATGGCTGGGAGGAATACCTGCTGCCCCGCGTCCCGGCGCTGGTCGGCAGGACGCTGCCGGACGGCGCACTCCTGCACGCGGCGCTGAGTTTCGGCGCGGACCCGGCGATTGCCCTCGAATGCTCGATGCGCGGCCTGCGGCAGCCCGATTTCCTCTTCCTGATCGCGCGGGATGGCGTGATTGGCATTGCCGGGGCGGACGCGAAACTCGGCCTTGATACCGTAGATGCCGCGCAGGTTTCCGCTGAAACGACGGCCCGCATCCTCGCCGAGGGCGGGCCGCTCGCACAGGGGATCATCGCGGCGCTCACTCCGCCGGAAACGCCCGCGACGGACGGCTACATCCTTACGCCGCAGCGCATTCTCAACGACCTCGTCCTCGGCGGCGCGCGACCGAATGGGATGCCGCGCCCCCGTTTGCCGGAACCGTCGCATGTCGTGACCATCGCCCTGCGCGGTGCCGATCTGCTGCGCGCCGTCGCGACCGGCCCCTTCGCCCGCGCACTCGTCGAAGGAACCGACGAAGCGATCGAGGCGGATGCGTCAGTGGATGTCGCGGTGCTAATTACGCTCGCGGCGCACCTTCTCCTCGGCATGTGGCGTGAGGGCGAGACGCCACTCATTGTCGGGCGCATCGCAGTCGAACCACCCGCGCCGGAGCAGTACGACGTCGCGCTCGACTGGGGCCGCGCCCGCGTCCTGCGTGCGGGAAGCGCGTGGGAGGCGGCGGTAGAGGCGGCGAACCGGGCGCGACCGCGCATCGAAGCCCGCGCGCGGGTGCAGGAGGCGCTGCAACCTCCACTCGCGGACCCCGAGGTGCGCGATGCCCTCGGCGGCGTGCGTGGCAAGCCGGGGCGGATCGCCCGTTCCGCCGCCGCCGAGGCGTACCGCACCGCCTTACTCGCCGCGCTGCCGCCCGATGTGCCGGATCGCGGCGACGCGCTGTTCGATGCGCTCCAGACGGCCCGCCGCCGGGAGATGCCTGCGCTCCGCACCCTTACCATCGCCGCCATCCGCGATGCGCTCCGTCATACTCCGCTCGTGGATGCGGCATCCGTTGCCGATGAAACAGTGGGCTGATCCGCCGTTCTCCCGCTGAATGCCCCGCACATACGGTGAGAAAACCGACTTATTGCCCGGTGAAGACGGGCGGGCGCTTTTCGAGGAAGGCGGCGACACCCTCCTTATTGTCCTGCGTGCGACTGGCGAGCGTTTGCATATCCGCTTCGTATTCGAGAACCGCATCGAGATCGGGCATCATCGCTCGATTGAAAGCGCGCTTGGTCAGGCCAATCGCCCGCGTCGGCAAGGCGGCGAGGCGGATCGCCAGCGCGCGCGTCGTTTCCATGAACGCATCGGCGGGCACGACCTGATTGACGAGGCCGAGCCGCAGGCACTCCGCCGCGCCGATCCGGTCGCCCGTGAAGGCGAGTTCCGCCGCCTTCGCCATCCCGACGAGCATCGGCAGGAAGAGTGTCCCGCCACTGTCCGGCACCAAGCCGATTTTGACGAACGCCTGCACGAACGAGGCTGTCTCGCTGGCGATGCGAATGTCGCAGGCCAGCGCGAGGTTCGCGCCCGCGCCCGCCGCGACGCCATTGATCGCCGCGATGACGGGTTTCTCGATGGCACGGATACGGCGCACCAGCGGGTTGTAGCCCTGGCGCAGATGATCGCCGACTGATACGCGTGGTCCATCCGTCGCCCTACCGCGCGCATTCAAATCCTGCCCCGCGCAGAAGCCCCGCCCCGCGCCCGTCAGGACGATGCAGCGCACCGCCGCATCGCGCTCCGCGTCCCGAAAGGCGCTTTGCAACTCCGCGAGCATCGCGTCCGTCACTGCATTGAGCACATCCGGTCGGTTCAGCGTCAGCGTCAGCACGCCATCTACGGTTTCGGAGAGAATCGTTTCGTATGCCATTGTGTAACCTCCGGTTGAAGTAGACAGTAGTCAGTAGTCAGAACGAAAGGTGATCGAATCCTATTACTGCGCTGGTAAGGTTACTTGGAAAGAGATACTACGGGCACATCTTCGTTCTGATTACTGACTACTGTCTACTGTCTACTTCCCCTTCCACTGCGGCGGGCGCTTTTCGAGAAAGGCGGCCATGCCCTCGCGCATGTCCTCGGTAGAGAAGAGCAGGAAGAAGTTCTTGCGCTCGGCATCGAGGCCCGCTTCAAGGGTCATGTCATACGTTTTGAGGACGGCATCCTTGCCCATCATCACGGCGAGCGGCGGGCGAGCGGCGACTTCTTGCGCCAGTTGGGTCGCAGATTCGAGCGTCAGTTCGTTCGGCACAACGCGGTTGACCAAGCCGGCAGCGAATGCCTCTCGCGCGGTGATCTGTCTGCCGGTCAGCACCATCTCCATCGCCAGCGCCTTGCCGACCGCGCGCGTCAGCCGTTGGGTGCCGCCCGCGCCGGGGATAATGCCGATGAGGATTTCCGGCTGGCCGAAACGGGCAGATTCGGCGGCGACAATCATGTCGCACATCATCGCCAGTTCGCAGCCGCCGCCGAGCGCGTAGCCGTTGACCGCCGCGATCAGCGGCGTGCGGATCTTGCGTATCCGCTCCCACCGCGCGAACTGGTTGCGCTTCATCATCTCGACCGCCGAGCCATCCGCCATCTCGCCGATGTCCGCACCCGCCGCGAACGCCCGCTCATTGCCCGTAATGACGATGCAGCGAACCGCGTCGTCCGCGTCCAGTGACTCCAATGCCTCCACCAGTTCGGTCATCAACGGCGTACTCAAGGCATTGAGTACCTTCGGCCGATTCAGCTGCACCACCGCGATCCCGTCTCCCGCCTTGACCAGAATATTCTCGTACTCAGCCATCCATCCCTCCCGAACGAAACCGATTGAGCTGCAGAGAAGCAGAGGATGCAGAGGAACACAGAGAAAACGGGGGTAAAGGGATCAATGCCGTATTTCTCTATCCTCTCGCCTTTTCTTTCTCATTCTTCTTCTTCCTCTTCCCTCTCTGCGTCCTCTGTGTCTCTGCGGTTCAATTGTTTTCCGCAGACGCCGCAGAAATGGAATTCGGCGGGGAGGCCGATCGCGCCGCAGTGGGAGCAGGTTTGTGTCCACGCGCCCCAGAGCCGCTCGCTCGACCCGCCCGATGCCGCGCGCTCGCGCAGAGCGCGCACATCCGGCATCCGCCGCTCGGTGAACGATTGCATCCCTTCGTAGGTTTCCAGGGCGGCGGTGTGCTCGGTCAGCCAGTCCCGTGCGTGCCCTACCGTCAGCGACCACGAGAAGTTGCGCCAGAAGTTCGTCTGCTCTTTCGTATACCGCATGATGGCGGGGAGTTTATCAATCAACTTCTCGACGAGTTCGTCCACGGCGGCATCGAGTTCGGCGCGTGGGACGACGCGATTCACCAATCCCCAATCGAGCGCCTTGCGCGCGTCAATCGGTTCAGAAAGCCAGATCATCTCCCGCGCCCGCCGGTCGCCGATAATCAAAGGGAGCCATTGGGTCGCACCCGCCGCCGGGACGCTGCCGCGCGCCGTGCCGATCTGCTGAAGGGTGATGTCGTCCGCTGCGACGGCGAGGTCGCAGGCGATGTTGAACTCGTTGCCGCCGCCAACGACGATACCGTTTAGTCGCGCGATGGTCGGCTTGCCGATGTTGCGCAGGCGGTCGTGCGCCTCGATGAAGGCGCCCATCCACTTCCAGTAATCGCGCGGGTATGCCAAAAAATGCTCGCGCTGCTCGCGGAGGTCCGCCCCCGTACAGAACGCACGCTCCCCCGCCCCGGTAAGGACGAGCACCGCCACGGCATCATCGAACGAGGCATCCTGGAACGCACGTCCCAACTCGGTAAGCGTCTGAAAATCGAGTGCATTGAGGACGGCAGGTCGGTTGATCGTCACCGTCGCGCGCCAGTCCCGCTTTTCATAGATGATGCGCTCGAACCCAAACGACTCGGCGGGTTGCGCGGGGGGATAGACCATCGTTCACGCTCCTGTAGTGAGCAACGAGCAATGAGCAATGAGCAATGAGTAGAGCCTAATCCCCCCATTACTCATCGCTCGTTGCTCATTGCTTCGTTAGAGCACGTCAATGTTGAATGCGGGAGGCTCCAGTGGCAGGGGTGGGGCGGCCTCGGGGTGGAACGGCTCGAAATTGATGGGGTTGCCCGCGTAATGGCATTCGTGGCATACCTGTCGCTCGCCGTGCCAGCGACACCCGGCGCAATACCCGCCACCATAGAAGGAATCGAAGAGGCGCACGTCCATCGTCGTCAACGGCTTGGCGGTCGCGAGCCGGAGATACTCTGCGACGACTAGCGGTTCGATCCGACGGGGCAGGCAGGTGGGATACGGTAGAACAAAGAGCTCGCGCGTCGTGAGATCGCAAATCATGATTGCATCGCCCGCGTCGGTCGGTGCATCCCGCACGATTTCGAAAAGGTCCCACTCGACACCGGCCATCGCGGAGAGGTATTGCAGGAGGTGAGCCTTATCAATCGTGCGCGTCGCGAGGTGGTCCAACAAGGGTCGCACACGCTGCACGACTTCTTGTGTCGCGAGATATACCATCTGTTTCCCCCCGTCTTCTCCGTCGCGCGTTTATGCGATTGTCTAAGTGCATGCGTATCGTATCACGCGTGCCAATCCGCCACAATCTCCATTTGATTGAAGCACAACCGGGATTGTTATGCGTATGCATAATGGCAAGATTGATGCCAAATCGAGTAACGAGAGGGAACGAGCCACTCGTTACTCGTTACTTCGTCAGGTCGTGCGCGGCGTGCGCGGGAGGATGAAGGAGAAGCGCGTTCCGTGACCCGCTTCGCTTTCCACCCAGATGCGTCCACCGTGCGCCTCGACGAACCCGCGCGCAATCGCCAAACCCAGTCCCGCACCGCCCGTCTCGCGCGAGCGGGATTTTTCGCCCCGATAGAACCGCTCGAAGATATGTGGCAGATCGGTCGCCAAAATGCCCTCGCCCGTATCCACGACATCCACCTGCACCCCCTCTGCAACCGCGCGGACGGTGACGGCGACTGTGCCATCGGCGGGGGTATGCCGCAGGGCATTTTGCACCAGATTGGTCAGCACGCGGCGGACGGCGGGCGTGTCTATTACGACGGGGCCGACCGCACCCTCAACGCCACTCGCGATGTGGATTTCCCGCGCCGCCGCTTGCGCGGAAAGCCCCTCGACAACCTCGGCGATCAAGTCCGGGATCGTCGCGGGCGCGAGGGAAAGCGCCAGTTGACCCGCTTCGAGTTGCGAGAGTTCGAAGAGGTCGGTGATGAGTGCGGAGAGCGTGCGGATTTCGCGGCCCATCGTCGCGTGAAAACGCGCGGTGGTTTCGGCATCGGTCACGACACCGTCCGTGATCGCCTCAATCATCGCACGGATGGAAGCAAGCGGCGTGCGAAGATCGTGTGAGATGGCAGCGACAAGCATCCGGCGCGCTTCGTCGTCGTCGGCGCGCTGCCGTGCCGCCTCCTCCAACTGCGCGGCCATACTATTGAAGGCAATGGTCAGCGCGCGCACCTCGCTCGCCGCGTCGGCGGTGGGTGGTGGGACACGAACGGTGAGATCGCCGGTCGCCAGCGCGGCAGCCGCGTCACTGACGGCGCGGAGTCGGTCGGTCAGTGATCCCGCGAGCACCGCACCGAGCGCGACACTGACAACGACGGCAAAGAACGACAACAATGCGAGCAGAAGTACATCGTGGCGCGACGCAAACATCAAGAGCGCGGAAAAGATCACATTAACCAGTGCGACGACCGACCCCGCGACGAGCGCGCCGATCATCCGCGCCCGGATCGTCCGCAGCACGCCAGTTTGCATCAGCCAAAGGCCGATACCCATTACACCGAGCGAGAGCGTACCGGAGGCGGCGAGAAATACCGCCATCTTCCCCAGGTCTCCCACCGGCGGCTGCCAGATCGCGATCATCAGCAGTTCCACCACAACAAACGCGACGCCAACCGCCCCCAGCGCCCGCACGAACCGGCGGCGCATCATGGCACTCACATTCGTGAACGGGGCGGAATGGGCAGACCATTCCGGCGGTAGTAGGCTGCTCCCACCAAATGCTTCCCTCACATTGGCGTCCATCACGCATCCTCCTTTGGAGCACGGAAACGATAGCCGACGCCCCAGACGGTCTGCACGTAGGTGGGAGTATCCGGCTCCGGCTCAATCTTCTGCCGCAGGCGGCGAATATGGACGGTGACGGTGCTTGCATCGCCGTAAAACTCCTCGTCCCACACGCGATCGAGCAGTTGCTCGCGCGTGAAAACCTGACCGGGGTGGCGCGCCAGCTCGTACAACAGGTCAAATTCCGTCGCGGTGAGCGTCGCCTCCTCATCATTGACGAGGACCGTACGAGAGCGCGGATCTATCGTCAGGCCGGGAAAGATCAGTGAGCGGGCGCCGGGGTCGGTGGGCGGCGCATCGTTTGTCCCGGCACGGCGGAGCACCGCTTTGACCCGGGCGACGAGTTCGGCGGGGCTGAAGGGCTTGGTCACGTAATCGTCCGCGCCGATGGTCAGTCCGACGATGCGATCTGTCTCCTCCCCACGCGCCGTCAGCATGATGACCGGCACCGGGTTCTTGATGGAGAGCGTCCGAAAGACCTCCATCCCATCTTTTTTCGGCAGCATCAAATCGAGGACGATTAAATCCGGTGCGAACTCGAAGGCGACCTTGAGCGCCTCGTCGCCATCCTCCGCCTCGCGCACGCTGTATCCTTCGCGCTTGAGATACAGCGAGACGACCTCACGGATGCTCGGTTCATCGTCTACCACGAGTATGCGCTGCATCGGTCTACCCACCCCCGACCCCTCCCGACACGGGAGGAGAGAAAATACGAACATGCTCCCCGCTTGCTCCCCTTCCCTAAACGGAAGGGACCGGGGGATTAGGTTGAATCTACCATCGCCCTCTTACGGAACGGTTACGCAATGGGAGTGAAACAGATTCCCGCCGGACGCACAAACGCCGCCCGGACATTCCGGGCGGCGCATGCATTCTGTTGCGTTCTCCCGTCGCCTGCCAACTTTCGCCTACCGGTAGGCCGCCTCGAGGATTTCCTGCGTCTTTTCGGCGATCATGTCCCAGTCCGCGTTCGCCTCCTTGGAGACCGTGACGAAGTCGTTGAGGAACATCAGCGTGCGCACGCCGGAGATAGCGAACAGTTGCTTCGCGACACCGGCCACCTTGTCGTCTTCCGAAACCATGCCGACATTGAAGTACGAGCGCGTCTCATCCACGACGGTTCGGTTCATGACGAACTTCGCGCTGTTTGGGTTCGGCGTCCCCTCAATATCAATCTGAAGCGGTTCCTGCTCTGCCACGATCATCTCCCTCTCGTTATTCGCATCGTATCTCGCAGAGAGGATAAATGAGCAATGAGCAATGAGCAATGAGAGAAGATGGGGAAAACTGGGGCACAACGGTTCGTCCCGACGATATACCGGGCGCTGTTTACGTGTTGGACATTGCCCTTTAGCGGAGAAAGAGAATACCGATGACGGCAAGCAGCGCGAGCGCCATGAGAACGGCGAGGACTATCGCCCACCCCATTTGCGTCAGCGGCATCGTGGACGGCGTGTTGGAGCGATGCGGCGGGCGGTTCGTCTCTTTGAGCGAGCGCAGGCCGCGCGCGTCCAGTCCCCGCTTGACGCCGGGGGCGGCCGCGCCGCGCTCCCGCACGACTTCATGCCGTTCAATATCGCGAATTTGCCCGCGTGGCCCAACCGGTGTTGCCATGGCGTTGTGCTACATCCCTTTCAATGGCCGCTGCCGCCACTGGCGCAGCGTGCGGCGCGATTCTTGTCGCTGGGCGAACGTCAGCCGGACGCCACGAAAGGTCTGCGCGGCGAGATACGTCCGTACGACCGACTCCGGCACCTGGAGATTCGCGGCGATCTCCGGCACGCTCACGCTTGCGGTCGCTTTTCGTGTCCGTGCCCTCGTGGTTTGTTCGTTGCTCACCATGCCGCTTCCCCTTTTCACCGCCGCCCCCAGCGAACCGCATCCCCCGCCCCGACGATCACCAGCAGGATCACCACGATGAGTGCGAGCATCGGTGTGGACATGGAGTCTTGTCCTTTCTCAGAGTGTACGGACACTTTCCGTACTCAGTATAAGCCTTTTGTCAAGACAAAGGAAGTGTGCCGGATGTATCCGACAGGCTCGCGGATCGTCGTGTCACCATTTTTGGGTTTAGGAGGTGCGCGATTCGCGAGATCAATACGGTGGTGGCCGGATGGGGTACAATCAAGGCGGCGATACGGGCACACAGGAGGAACGAGCGATGTGTGATTTCCACAACGACCTGCCTATGATCGAGGACGGCGAGGATCAATACATCCTCGATACACCCACGATGCGCGACTTCATCGCGGCGGTCAATACCGCGCGTGCGGCGGCACCGAGCGCTACGGCGGCAATGGAGGCGATGAGACCGCACTTCGCCGCCCTGCTCGCGGACCCGAAGTGGCTGCCGCCGGAATATCAGGAACCGGCGGCGCAGAGCGGGATGGGCGCGAATACCGGCATGTGGCTGCTGTACCGTGCGGGCGACGGCAGTCTTGCCTTTTCCGCCCTTGTCCTCGGGCCTGAACGCGAAACGCCGGTACACGACCACCTCGCGTGGGGGCTTGTTGGCCTGTATCGCGGCGCGCAAGACGAAATCGTCTATCACCGCCGCGATGACGGTGCGCGCGACGACTTCGCGGACCTCGACATGGCGGAACGGAATGCCCTCACACCCGGCGACTTCTACACGCTGCTCCCGGAAAACGACATCCACCGCGTCCGCACGACCTCAGATGTGACGTCGGTCTCGCTCCACCTGCTCGGCAACGATAACGGCTGCATCGCACGGCGGCAGTACGTGCCGGACGAGAAGATTGCACGCCCCTTCCGCAGCGGCTACCTCAATATCAAGTGCGCCGACGGCGAAGCCCGCGCCACCCCGACCTGGGACGAGGTACACGAATCACTGGAGCGGCTGGCGGTGGTGTAGCGAAGAGGTTTCCCATGTCCGACCCAGCCGCCTTCTTTGCCAGCAAACTTCG
>JBBSFO010000096.1:0-11520 GCA_038238655.1 Thermomicrobiales bacterium
AAGGTATAGGTCTTGCCATCGGCGGAGACATCCCATTTCTCGGCCAGCCAGGGTTTCGGATCGAGGGTGTATTCGTCAATCCAGACGAGCGGATCGTAGACGAAGGTGTACGGCGAGTAACTGTTCAGCGCCGTCGGGTTAAGGTCGGAAATGTCGTCGTTGCCCCGGATAATCGTCAGCGTATCCGGGCTGTCGGTCGGCGTGCCGGTGTACTTCGGTTGCGGATCGGTAATAACAGTCAGTTTACCGATCGTTTGATTCGCCGCTTGCGGAGTCGTGGCGCTGCTCGCCGCCTGTGTCGGACTGACGGCGGATGCGGCCGTCGTCGCTGCGCCCGGCGCCGGGGCGCTTGTTGCCGCGCTGGTCGCCACGCTCGTCGGCGCACTGACATTCGGCGGGGCGGTCGGGTTCGGCGCGGCAAGGTTAGCGGTCGCGGTCGGCGCACTCGGGCTGCTGGCGCTGTTCCCGCACGCGGCGAGTAGCGCGCTGAGGGAGACTGCGCCGCTGACTTGCAGCAGGCGACGACGGGCGAGGTGCGCGTTCTGGAGCATCTGCACCCGCTCGCGCACGTAGGTGAGATCGTTGTCAGAGCCGGGGGTATCGTCAATCGGCTGTGTGTCCTTGATGCTCATCGAACTCCTCCTCATCACCGGCGGTCAGACACCGCCGCAGCTCCCGTTCAGATCATTTCCCGGTGGTGGCGAGCTTTAGCCTGCCACCACCGGATTTCTCTCGCGAACTGTTGCAATTCCCCTCATGCGTTTCGCATCGTTCGTCCTGCAAACCCCCTCTCGCCGCATCGTGTCGGAGAACATCGTCGGCAGCGGCGCCGCGTGGCTACCGTTTTTGTCGTGGATCGAGGGCATCGCGCAGCCCGTCGCCGAGCAGGTTGACGCACAACACGGTGATCAAAATGAGCGTGCCGGGGAAGATGGCGAGGAAGGGCGATTGGATCAGGTACCGCTGCGCCTCGGTGAGCATGTTGCCCCAACTCGGTGTCGGCGGGTGGATGCCGAGACCGAGGAAACTGATCGTCGCTTCGGCGATCAGGTTCGTAGCGAGGATCAGCGTGGCGGTCACGACAATCGGCGCGACCGCGTTGGGCAGGATATGGACGAAGACGATCCGCGCATTCGACGCGCCGCAAGCACGCGCCGACTCAACGAATTCGCGGTGCTTGAGGGCGACGAACTCGCCGCGCACCAGCCGTGCCAGCACGGGCCAGCCGAACAAGCCGAGGATCAACACGATACTCGTTGCCGAGGGCGGCGCGACCGCAGCGGCCAGGATGAGCAACAAAAGAAAGGGGAGCGTCAGGATCAGTTCGATGAAGCGATCCACAATGGCATCGGCCACGCCACCCGCGTACCCACTCACGATCCCGAGTAAGACACCGATAATTGTCGTGACGATCGCTGCGACAAACGAGATACCGAGCGAGATCCGCCCGCCATAGATCGCGCGCACGAGCGCATCGCGCCCGAACTCGTCGCGCCCGAACCACGCACTACTGCTGGGCGGCGCGAAGGTCGCCGTACGCACCTGGGCGGTCACTTTGTCCGCCGGGATGACAAGCGGCCCAACCGTGACGGTCAGCGCCAGCGCGACGAGGATCATCAGCCCCGCGACCGCGAGGCGATTCCGTGCGAACCGCCGCCAGATAGACAGGTTGCCGATTCGGCGCGCGCCGCCCGTCGCGACCACACTGCCGGCCTCCGTCGTCAGGACTGTGACCGCCGCCTGCTCACTCACCCTGCACTCCCCCGGTATCGCGACACGTTCCGATCCATCACCCCTCCGCGCGCATCCGCCGCTAGTTATGACAGCTGGATGCGTGGGTCAACGATGCGGTAGCCGATATCGGCGAGCAGGTTGCCGATAATGATCCCCGCGCCGGACATCAAGGTGAGCGCGAGCACCACCGGCGTATCGCGCTTGCCCGCCGACGTGACGATCAGTTGCCCCAGGCCATTCCAGCTGAAAATCTGTTCCGTCACAATCGCACCGGCGACGAGATCGGGCAGGCTCAGGCCGAGCAGCGTGATGAGGGGCAGCAGCGCGTTCCGAAAGGCGTGCCGGGCAAGCACCGCGCGCGCCGTCAGCCCTTTGGCGTGGGCGGTACGGATGTAATCCTGCCGCAGCACTTCCAGCATCGAGGAGCGGATATAGCGCGACCAGCCCGCCGTCCGAATCAATGTCAGCGTCAGCACCGGCAGAATGAGATGTTTCAAATGGTCGGTGAGCGAGGCGGGCTGGCCAATCGTCTGCGCGCCCTGGGTCGGCAGCCAGTGGAGCCGGACAGCGAAGAGCAAGATCAGCATCAGGGCAAGGAAAAACGACGGAAAGGCGATACCGACGAAGGAAAGCACCGTCACGACATTGTCAATGAATGAATACTGGCGGATCGCCGAGATAATGCCGATGGGAATGGCGAGCAGGAGCGAGAAAAGGATCGAAAGGGCGAGAATTTCGGCAGTGCGCGGCAGTTGCTGCTTAATGATCGTCGCGACCGGCTTGCGCTGAATGATCGAGTTGCCAAAGCGCAACCGGACCCAGTTGCCCGCGAGATGCGTGTACTGCCGGTACCACGGGAGGTCAAGCCCCATCTCGTGGCGGAAACGCTGCACTTCCTGCTCGTTGGCGCGCTGATTGATGGCGAAGTCCGCCGCATCGCCCGGCGCCAGATAGACCATGAGGAAGACGACGATGGAGAGCAAACCGAGCAATACCGCGCCTTGCGCCAGCCGTCGAGCGATGAATCCGGCCATTGTGCCGCATCCTCCCCGGTTTCATGGTACCGACCGACCGTTCCTATCACGATTCGGCACAGTAATTGTTTCTGTCACAGATTTTCAGCAGTATAGAGTGTGATCGGGCGTTCGTCAAACGCCCGGTCGAGAGGGGAACTTCACCCCTAGCGCAAACCCGCCTCGCTTTCGGCAATCGTCAGGCTGTCGTCGAGGATCGCGACGATGCGATCAATTTCCTCGCGCGTGACGACGAGTGGCGGCGCGATGTGGATGACATCCCAAACGCGGCTGAGGAGGTGGCGCTCATTGACCAGTTCGTTCATCCGCTTGACGAACGGGCTTTGCCGCTCCCACTTCTCTTTCGTCTCCTTGTCCTTGACCAGTTCGATGGCGCACAGCAGTCCCAGCCCACGTGCATCGCCGACTGTCGGGTGCGTTACGACGAGCGATTGCAACCCCGCGAGCAGATAGTCGCCCATTACGGCGGCGTTCTCGACGAGGTTCTCGCGCTTCATGATTTCGATATTCTTGATCGCTGCGACCGCCGCGACCGCCTGCCCGCCGAAGGTCAGCAGGTGGTTGAAGGAGTTGTCGCCCTGCATGAAGACCTCGAAGACGCTCGGCCGCACGACCGCCGCCGCAATCGGCGCGTAGCCGCTGGACAGCCCCTTCGCTATCGTCATGATGTCCGGCACGACGCCGAAGTGCTCGGTCGCGAACCACTTGCCCGTACGTCCGAAGCCGTTGATCACCTCGTCCATGATGAGCAGGACGCCGTGCCGGTCGCAGATTTCGCGCAGGAGCTGCCAGTATTTCGGCGAAGGAATCTGCACGCCGTTGGCAGACGAAATCGGCTCGCCAATTACCGCCGCGACCGTTTCCGGCCCCTGGAAGATGATTTCCTGCTCGACCCAGTTGGCGCACATAATGTCGCCCGCCTCGCCGTCCAGATTGAAGTCATTGCGATAGTGGTTGGGCGAGGGGACATGGACGACACCGGCCATCAGCGGGCCGAAGAACCGCTCGACCTGCGGGCGGTTGCCGGTCGTCAGGCTCATCGCCCCAAAGGTCGCGCCGTGATAGGAGCCACGCCGGGCGATGATCTTGTATCGCTTCGGGAATCCTCGGAGCGCCTGCACCTGCTTGGCGATCTTCAGCGCGGACTCGACCGCCTCCGAGCCGCCGGAGCAAAAGAAGACGCGGTCGAGGTCGCCGGGCGTCAGTTCGGCGATCATCTCGGAAAGTTGCACGGCGGGGACGGTGGTATACGACGCAGCGGAGACATAGGCGAGTTTGCCCGCCTGTTCCGCCATCGCGTCGCCGATCTCCCGGCGACCATGCCCGGCATTGACGACCCAAAGGCCGGCGATGCCGTCAATCCATTCCTCCCCATGCACATCGTAGAGCATGCATCCCTTGCCGTGCTCGAAGACATGCAACCCACGCTTCTCGGCGAGTTCGATGTAGTTGGCGCTATGAATCCAAAGGTGATCGAGCGCTTTCTGCTCGATCGGATCGTCGTATGCTGCGGCGTGCGCCGCCATGATGTCCTGCGTCGAGGTCTGCGCGGATTCCACGACCATGCTACTCGCTCCCTTCCATTGACCCGGATACCGTACGTGTCGAGTTTTGCGCTCGCGTGCATCATCGCGCACCCCGTTACCTTCCGCAAGCGATAGAAAGGGGCCGGGGGTTAGGTTCCCCGAATCTGTGGAATAATGGCGCTCTATCGCCGCTTGTTGAAGGGTGACATGCAGCGGCTCATGTGAAGGGAATCACCGGTGCGGATCGTCGTAGCTTTTCTTGGCGTACTCCTCATCGTCACCGTCCTGTGGGACGCGTTCGAGACGATCATTTTGCCCCGGCGCGTTAGCCGCCAGTTCCGCCTCACCCGGCTTTTTTACCGCTATACGTGGCAGGGGTGGTCGTTCGGGCCGCGACGCGGCAAGCGGCGACGGGATACGTACCTCAGCCTCTACGGTCCGCTGTCGCTGCTCGTCCTGCTCGGTGTCTGGGCGGTCGGGTTGATTCTCGGCTTCGGCATTTTGCATTGGGGGTGCGGCTCACAGATTACGACGGCAGGCGGGGGCCGCAGTTTCGGCACCGATCTCTATATGAGCGGCACGACCTTCTTCACGCTCGGCCTCGGCGATGTGACGCCGCAAACGACGCTGGCCCGCACGATCACGGTCGTCGAGGGGGGCGTCGGCTTCGGCTTTCTCGGTCTCGTAATTACCTACCTGCCGATCCTGTATCAGGCATTTTCGCGGCGTGAGGTGCCAATCTCGCTGCTCGATGCACGGGCCGGATCGCCGCCGCGCGCGGTCGAGTTAATCCGCCGTCTCGGGGAGTACGACGATCTCGCGTCGCTCCGACCCCTGATGATGGAATGGGAACGATGGTGCGGCGAGTTGCTGGAAAGCATGCTCTCGTATCCCTCACTCGCCTACTTCCGCTCGCAGCACGATAACCAGTCGTGGCTGGCGGCATTGACGGCGATGCTCGATGCCTCCGCGCTCGTGCTCGTCGGGGTGGAGGGCGCACCGGTCGGCCCCGCGCGCCTCGCCTTCGCGATGGGGCGGCACGCAATCGTGGACATCTGCCAGTACCTCAACACGCCGCCGATCAAGCCGACCGCCGACCGTCTGCCGCCGGGTGATGTCGCGAACATGCGCGCGATCCTGCGGGAAAACGGCGTCCCGCTGCAAGAAGGCGAGTGCGCCGATGCATCGCTGCGCCGTCTCCGCCACCTGTACGAACCGTTCGTGAATGGCGCGGCAGATCGCCTCCTGCTCACCCTCCCCCCGTGGATGCCCGACCCCAAAGCCACGGACAACTGGGAAACGACCGCCTGGGACGATGTGCTGTGAGAAAAACGGCGGTA
The DNA here is from genome assembly GCA_038238655.1 of Thermomicrobiales bacterium. Taxonomy (GTDB): domain Bacteria; phylum Chloroflexota; class Chloroflexia; order Thermomicrobiales; family JALYUS01; genus JALYUS01. The sequence goes on from JBBSFO010000096.1 coordinate 5,635, forward strand.
ATCTCCATGATCGAGGCGCCAGGAATACCAAAAAGAATCGAGCCGGAAGTGCTACTACTCGACGAACCATTGAGCAATCTCGATGCGAAACTGCGCGAGCAGATTCGTTGGGAGGTGCGCGTCGTCCAGCAGCGACTCGACATCACGTTCATTTACGTCACGCACGATCAAGAAGAAGCGCTCGCCGCATCGGACTGGATCGCCGTGATGAACAAAGGGCGCGTCGAGCAGTGGGGCACGCCACGCGACATCTACGAGCGCCCGCGCACCGCATTTCTCGCGGACTTCGTCGGCACGGTCAACCTGTTACCCGCAGCGGTGCTTGCGCGCGAAGGCGATCGCCTGGTCGTCGCGTTCGTTGGGCATCGTCTGTCCGTCCCTGCGCCGGATACGCCGGTGAGCGACAGCGTGACACTCTCTGTCCGCCCGGAAAGCCTGGCGATCAGCATGGCCCCGACCGATTCCCCCGGTCTGCACCTGAGCGGCAACGTCGAGCGGTGCGCCTTCCTCGGTCAGATGGCACGCTACTGGGTGCGCGTCGGCGCGTAGGAACTGATCGTCAATCAGCCCGATCCCGGCTCCGCCCGGCTTACTCAGGTGCCGTTTTTCTGACGCTCCGCCCCGAGCGCGTCCACGTCATTACCGATACCCGTTAGGACAATAGAGCGACCTTTCTGGGTATTCCTGTCACGCTGCGGAACCAGATTGCCGACTGGTGGGAAAGATAGGCGTCATACATTGTTGGCAGATGCATCGAAACTGCGACGGCACCTGCGACGCTATGGTGTGATGAATGGTCACATTGGCGAAATGAGAATGGAAATGGAGCAGGAGGGTCCCGATGCATGATCTGAGAAGCGTGTCCGCGATGGTACAACGCGCGGACGACACGCGCCCGGCAACACTGAATCGCCGTCGTTTTCTTGCCCTCACGGGGAGCGTCGCGGCAGGCGCGATCCTCGCTGCGTGCGGCGGCACGGCGACCGACACGCCGAAACCCGCCGCGCCAACCGCGAACGCACCAACGACCGCCGCACCAGCCATCACCGCGACGACTGCCGCAGCGTCCCCCGCCGCGACGGGTGGAGCGCCCGCAGCATCCGCGAGCGCGACGACGGTCGGAACCACTGCCGCCAGTTCTGCTTCTACGGTGAGTGGCACGCGGCCTGCCGCTTCGACCACGAGCGGCGCAACGACGACTGGGACGACCGCCGCGAGTGGCACCGGTGTCAGCGGTACGCGCCCCGCCGGTTCTGCCGTGACGACGGGTTCAGCACCCTCCGGGACAACGACGGCATCCGGTTCGGCCAGCGCGGGCACGAGCGGGCAAACGCTGGTGATCGAGGCGTCGGAATACTCGTTCAAGACCTTGGGGAGTATCCCGGCCGGGGTGACGACTGTACAGATGAAGAATCTCGGCAAAGAAAACTACGAGGCGCAGATCGTCCGGCTCAACGATGGGATAACGCCCGAGCAGTTCATCGCCGCGATCCAGGCAGCGGGGGATGGCGAGCCGCCACCGATCTTTACATACGAGGGTGGCCCTGCGGAGATCGTGCCGAACAAGACTGCCGAGGTGGTACTGAATCTCCAGCAGGGGCAGTACATGCTTCTCTGTTTCGTGAACGCACCGGACGGTCAGCCGCACATCGCGAAGGGGATGATCCTGCCGATCAAGGTCAATGCGGTGTCGGGCGTCGCAACCACGCTCCCGGCCGGAAAGGGGACACTCGCTCTCGGGACCGCCAATGGTTTCGATCTCCCCGCGACGCTCCCTACGGGCAAGAGTCAGTACCGCGTGACCAATCAAGGGGCGGGCCCACACGCGTTCTTCGTCGGCAGCATCCCGGCGGACAAGACGATTGACGATGTCAACGCCGAATTGGCGAAGCAGGATGCCGGGCCGCCACCGTGGTTCAAGGCGAACGGCGGTATTGACGGCTTGAAGTCGAATGGATCGGGCGTCGTGACGCTCGACCTCGCGCCCGGCAAGTACGTCGCGGTAGATGTCGCTTTCGGCCCCGACAAGTCGTTCGCCAAGGTTTTCACCGTCAGTTAATGCCCGACCACCACGTGTAGAGGAATGCGGCCCGCAACCGGTGTCGGTTTGCGGGCCGTTTGCGATGCGTGGCACTCTCTGCGAAACTTTACCGCACTGGCGATTGACAGGGAGGAGTCCACCGATGCGTACCTCATACATACATGCGGCCATGCGGCACTCCGCCTATACGGCGTACAAAGATGGGAGCTTCTTCGCCACAATCCCCGGCTTTCCCGGTGTCTGGGAACATGCTGGGACAGTCGAGGAGTGCCGAGAAGAGCTGCGCGCGGTGCTGAAAGATTGGCTCCTCCTCAGTATCGCGGATCGCGACGTATTGCCCGCTTCGGATTCCATGATCGCCTCATCCAGGGGCGCATAGCATGCGCCCTCTGATCCATGCACCGAATCTCTCGGCAAGCGGGCGCACCGAGCGCATCCTGGGCAGAATGTTCCTCTCCACTATGCGAATGGAATCCGCGTGCCCTCGATAAGTCCTCCGCATCGTGCGCTGATTGTGCTGGCAAAAGCGCCCGCCGCCGGGATGACGAAGACGCGCCTCTGCCCCCACCTCACGCCGGAGGAAGCGGCGGCGTTCGCGGCGGCGTCGCTCGTGGATACACTGGCGGTGGCGCGAAGCGTCGCGGGTTGCACGCTCCGGCTCGCGCATCCGCCGGGCGCGGAGCACGCATTGGCCACGCTGCTCGGCGATGATTTGCCGCCCGCATTCGCCGTCCCGCCCGGCGATGTCGGGACGGCGATGTGTTACGCGATCGAGTGCGCGCTGGACCACCGCGCCACACAGGTCGCGCTGATCGGCAGCGACCTTCCTTCCCTGCCGCCCGCACAGATCGCGCAGGCATTCGCATGGCTCGATGACGGGGCGGATGTCGTGCTCGGTCCGGCGGAGGATGGCGGCTACTACCTGATCGCCGCGACCGCACCGCACCCCGCGCTCTTTTCCGGCATCGCATGGAGCACGGACGCCGTCTACGCACAGACCGTCGCGAAGATCGAAGCGTCCGGGCTGTCCCTCGCGACCATCCCATCATGGTACGATATTGATGGTATGACAGACCTTCGCCGGTGTAGGGACGACCTCGCCGCGCACCCGGATCATCCGGCTACCGCGACACGCGCGTTCCTCGCAACGATGGTAGGCCGGCTAACCGAATGAACCGCAAAGTGGGGAAGGGAATCGAACCGCCAATACTGCCCAGAGGGCGCCCACAAGGACGCCAAGAAGAGAGGAGAAAGGTTACTTTCCCATCTCTTCGTTTCCGCTCTTTCCCTTGGCGTCCTTGCGAGCGCCCTCTGGGCAGTATTGGCGGTTCATTCTCTCTTTGCCCTATAGAGGAGCAGTAGCCACGATGATTTTGGAGGCGCGCGATCTCACATTGCGCTTCGGGGGCGCGACGATCGTGGACAAGGTCTCGCTCGACGTGCCGGAGGGGGAGTTCGTCTCGGTGATCGGGCCGAATGGCGCGGGCAAGACGAGCCTCTTTAATCTCTTCAGCGGCCTGTATGCACCGACCAGTGGCACGATCTTCTTCCGGGGTGAGGAGATCACCGGCTTGCCGCCATTCGCGCGGGTGCGGCGGGGACTGGGGCGGTCCTTTCAGCAAACGACGATCTTCCCCGGCTTGCCGGTCGTGGAGAATACGCGGCTGGCGGTGCAGGCGGGCCGTCCCGGTAACTTCGCGCTCTGGCGCGGTGTCTTCAAAGACCGCGCGGTACTCGAACGGGCGATGTGGGCGCTCGAAGTCGTTGGACTGCGCGGGCGGGACCGGACGCTGGCCGGCGCGCTCTCACACGGGGACAAGCGCAAACTCGAACTCGCGCTCCTGCTTTGTACTGAGCCGGATGTGCTGCTGCTCGACGAGCCGACCTCGGGTGTGAGCGCCGAGGATGTACCCGCGATGCTCGATGTCATCCGGCATATCCGCGATGTGGAGCGCAAGACGATCCTGATGGTGGAGCACAAGATGGAGGCGGTCCATGACCTCTCGGACCGTGTCGCCGTCCTCGCTAATGGCGCGCTCGTTGCCTACGACACGCCCGACGCGGTAATGGCCGACCCCTTCGTCCGCTCCGCCTATCTCGGCGTCGCATAAACGGAAACAGAAACGGAAAACACTTGAACCGCAGAAACGCAGAGGACGCAGAGAAACGCAGAGAGGGAATGGAAGAAAGGATTTTGTCTCCCTCCTTTTCTCTTTCTCTGCGTTCTCTGCACCGCTGCGGTACGTTCGGTTTCTCTCTGGAGCTTCCGCGATGAATGTGGAGACGGTGTTGCGGGTGGAGGGGGTGCATACCTATATCGGGGAGTCACATATCTTGCAGGGGGTCTCGTTCGCGGTCGAGCCGGGACGGGTGACGGTGCTTCTGGGGCGGAATGGGGCGGGTAAGACGACGACGCTCCGCTCGATACTCGGCCTGACGCCCGCCGCGCGGGGGCGGATTAACCTGTTCGGCACGGAAGTGACGCGGGAGCAGCCGTACCGGATCGTCCGGCGCGGCGTCGGCTACGTGCCGGAGGATCGCGATGTCTTCGGCGGACTGACCGTCGCGGAGAATTTGCGGCTGGCGCAACGCCCCGGCGCGGACCCGGCGCGGATGGCAACGGTGCATGCGCTCTTCCCCGATCTCAAAGTACGCGGCAACCAGCGAGCAGGCTCGCTTTCCGGCGGGCAGCAGCAGATGGTGGCGATTGCCCGCGCGCTCGTCAACGAGAACCGGTTGCTCGTCATTGATGAGCCGTCCAAGGGCCTCGCGCCCGTCGTCGTCGCGCAGGTAACGGAGGCGCTCATGGCGATCAAGGGCACGACAACCATCCTACTCGTCGAGCAAAATCTGGTGATGGCGGCGGCCCTCGGTGACGACGCGGTGATCATTGACGATGGCCGAACGGTCTACACCGGCGCGATGGCCGATGTCGCGGCGGACGACGCGCTCCAGGCACGATACTTGGGGGCGGGACTGAGGACTGAGGACTGAGGACTGAGGACTGAGAAACCGGGCGCACGGCTGTGAGTCCCTACACGTTCTGACTACTGACTACTGAGTGCTTTGAGGAAACCATGAGTACGCTGATCTTCATCACTCTAACGGGGCTGGCGCTGGCGGCGATGTATTTTCTACTCGCGTCGGGGCTGTCGTTGATTTTCGGGCTGATGGATGTGCTGAACTTCGCGCACGGGGCGTTCTTTACGTGGGGCGCGTATGCCGCGTGGTGGGTGATTTCGATGAAGACGCCGGTGGGTAGCAATGCGTCCACCGGTATCTTTCTCCTGGCAATCGTTGCGGCGGTCGTGGCAGGGGCAGCGCTGGCGACGGGGACGGAGGTCGTGCTGCTGCGACCGCTCTACAAGCGCACGATTTATCAGGTGCTCGTCACGCTCGGCACGGGGTTGGCGCTCACCGAACTGACGGCGGTGATCTGGAAGCACGATGCGAAGATTTTCCCGCAACCGCGTTGGATGGCGGCGACCCTGACGATTGCTGGGGCGCGCGTCCCAGCGAACCGGCTGGTGCTGATCGCTGTCGCAGCAATTGTCCTGGGGCTGATGCTGCTCTTTCTGCGCTACACGCGCTACGGGCTGATCGTCCGGGCGGGTGCGGAGAACCGCGAGATGGTGCAGGCGCTCGGCATTGATGTGAACCGCGCCTTCACGCTCGTCTTCGCGCTCGGCGGTGCGCTGGCGGGGCTGGGCGGTGTTTTCGGCGGGGCATACTTCAAGTCCATTGACCCGAGTATCGGCACGGTCAACCTCATCTTCGCCTTTATCGTCGTCGTGATCGGTGGCCTCGGCTCGATCAGCGGGAGCGCCCTGGCGGCGGTGATCATT